>JAJTHV010000044.1 GCA_021300095.1 Flammeovirgaceae bacterium
AACCAATTTTGGTGGTAAAGTCATTTCATTATGGGTTCCGGATCGCAAAGGTATTTTGGCGGATGTCGTGCTCGGATACGATCATGCCGCGCATTACCTACACGGAAATCCTCATTTTGGTGCACTCATCGGCCGCTTTGCAAATCGCATTGCCAATGGTCGCTTTACGCTGAATGGCAAAGCCTATTCACTTACTGTCAACAATCGAAATAATGCGCTTCATGGCGGGCCCAATGGATTTCATAATGTGTTGTGGCGGGTGGAAGAACATTCATCTCGCTTTTTAAAGTTAAGCTACTTCAGTCAGGCAGGTGAAGAAGGTTATCCGGGTAACCTCAAAGTGATGGTGGACTATCGCTTAACGGATGACAATGAATTTGTTATCGATTACCATGCGCAAACTGACGAGGCGACACCCGTAAATCTCACCAGCCATTCTTTTTTTAATTTAGCAGGTGAAGGAAACGGGACTATCCTAGATCATGAACTGATGATTTGTGCATCCGCATTTTGTCCGGTAGACGAGAATCTGATTCCGACAGGAGTGTTACAATCCGTCACCAACACCGTTTTTGATTTTACACAAGCCTCTTCAATAGGCAGCCGAATACACGAAGCGGAATCACAACTTGCGCATGCCAACGGGTATGATCACACGTGGGTATTGAATAAAAAAGCCAACGAATTAAGTTTGGCCGCTCGCGTTTCTGAACCGCAATCAGGGAGGGTGATGGAAGTTTTTACATCCGAGCCGGGCATTCAATTTTACTCAGGAAATTTTTTGAATAGTAGCGATATCGGCAAAAAAGGAAAATCGTATGGATTCCGATCGGCATTGTGCCTGGAGGCGCAGCATTTTCCGGATTCGCCCAATCAACCTTCTTTTCCGTCCACCATTCTACAACCTAACGAAACGTACCAACAGACAACCGTGCATCGGTTTTCCATTGTATAAAGGAATGCTTAATCGTTTTTCAAATTCTTCACGGGGTTTTGTCTGGCCGCCCGGAAAGTTTGAAATGAAACGATGAACCATGGAAATACAAGACTCATGAATCCGGTAAGAGCAAAAATGTAGGGTGAAATCGAATCGTGGTAAGCGAAATCTTGCAACCACCGATCCATATATACATACATCAGAGGAGCGGCAATGCAGAATCCGATCAATGCAATCAGGATGTATTCGAATGATAATAAGTTCATTAGTTGCGCTACCGATGCTCCAATCACTTTGCGGATCGCCATTTCTTTCGAGCGTTGCTCGCTGGAGAAAAGCACAATGCCAATCAGCCCCATGGCCGATATGAAGAAGGCAAGAATGGAAGAACTGGTAAATATTTTTTCAGTGCGTGCTTCGGCTACATAGAGTTTGTTCAAGTCGTCTTCCAGAAAAGTATAATCAAACGGTCGGTCTTGTGCATATTTTTTATAAATCGTTTCGATCTTCTTCATTTGCTCGAGCGTGTTGCCGGGTGAAAGTTTTACGGAAACCAGATAGAAAGCAGCCGGGTTGATAAAAAGAATCATCGGATCGATTTTATGGTGCATCGATTTGAAATGAAAGTTCTTCGCAATACCAACAATGTGAAAAGGTTGGTCGTCAATTTTAATGATTTGATGGATAGGATCTTTGAAGCCGATTTGTTTCAGGGCTTCTTCATTCAGAATTACAGCCGAAGAATCAGAAATAATATCTGATGAAAAGCTTCTGCCTTGCGTGAGTTGAATAGAGTAGGTTTTAATAAAATCCGCGTCCACCATGAGTTGATAGAAAGGAATGTCCAGATCTTTGTTTTTTCCGTTCCAATCGATCGCGCTGTTCCAATTATCAGCAAATGAAATATTCGCACTGTTGGCACTGACCGATTCCACTTCGGGTAGCGCAAGCAGCTCTTGTTTCAAAGATGGATACTCAGCTCGTATTTTACGAATGGCCGTAAATGAAAGGACCCGTTCTTTTGTATACCCCAGATCTTTGGTTTGAATATAGTTCAAATGTTGCTGCACCATGAGTGTACCCAGCAGCAACGAGATACTTACTACAAATTGAATCACCAATAAGGTTCTGCGCAATAGAATGGTCTTCGTACTTGCTTTGGCGAATCCTTTTAGCGCGGCAATCGGGTTTTGTGCCGAAACGATCCATGCCGGAAATAAACCGGACAATACTGTGCTCGCCACTATAGCTGATACCAGATAGATCCATAAGCGTGGCTGAGAAAGGGAAAATGTTAAATTGGTTTCGGCCAGTTTGTTGAAGGAAGGAAAAAGCAACCAACTCAGTGCCAACGCCAAGCCGAATGCAAATACAACATACACGAATGATTCTAAAAAGAAATAGCCTACGAGTTGCGCGCGTTGCGCTCCAATCACTTTTCGTACTCCAATTTCTTTCGCACGCTTGATGGATTTGGCCGTAGCCAAATTCGAGTAATTGATGCACACAATGACGAGAATGAAAATAGAAATCCATGAGAATAACTTAACATACATGACATTGCCCTGACCTTTTAAATTGCCATCAATATTTTGAGAATGCAAATGCACGTCTTCCAACTTTTGGATGCTAAGTTTTGAATTGGCTTCGGGGTCATCTTTGTTGATAATGTCCTGAATTTTAGCTTCAATCTCCCCAGCATTTTTATTGGATTGAATATAGGTGTGATAGATATACGATTTCCACGAATCTAAATCAGCAATACCGGCTGCTTTTAAGAAGGAAGTTGGAATAACATAATCAAACTGCATGTGTGAATGGGTGGGCACGTCTTTGATGACGGCAATCACTTCGATATCGCGGTAGGCAACAGTAAATGTTTTTCCGATCGGATCCTGATCGCCAAAGTAAATTCGGGCCAGACTTTCGGTGATAATTATTTTGTCAGTTTCTTTTTCAAACCCTTCGATCGAACCTTTTACCACCGGAAAATGGAACATCCGAAAAAAGTCGGGCGAAGCAACAACTCCGAATTTGTAGAATCCGGTTTCTTCGTGCTTAATAAAAAACTCGGTTTGTCGCAAATAACAAGTTTTATCAATTCCTTCTATCTGAGCTTTAATTTTGGCTGCCAATGGTGCCGGTGTGCGAGCAGAAATCTGAATCCCACCATCTTCTTTCGGCATGTTATCCAGCACACGATATGTAGATTGGTAGTCTGGATGAAAATGGTCATAACTAACTTCTTCATTCACCCAAGAGAGGATGAGGATGAATACCGTAAAGCCAATGACTAGGCCAATGAAGTTTAATTGTGAGTAAAAATTGCGAAACTGACGAAACGCAATAAGCAGGTTATTCTTAATCATAATGTCAAATGATAAGACAATTTAGAAAAAAATAACCTTAAAAACTAATACACATCGTTAGTGCTGCTATCCGTACGGCACTAAGCACGTAAGCTATCAGCTAAATACGAGGAAAAAAAGCCCTTCAGCGATTGGCTTAAGGAGCTTTATTCGCTTCTTAAACTGGTTACTGGATTGTTGTTGGCTGCCTTAAATGACTCAAAACTGACCGTAAACCAAGCAATAAGTAGACTTATAGCCCCTGCGATCACGAAAACAATCCAGTTGATTTCTGTTCGGTAGGCAAATGATTCCAGCCATTCAGCCATCATGAGATATCCAATGGGAATTCCCACAATAAAAGCCAGTAAAACCAACAACATAAACTCCTTCGATAACATAGCCACCAAATGCGGAACGGAGGCGCCCATTACCTTGCGAATCCCTATTTCTTTGGTACGTTGTTCGGCTGTAAAGGCAGCCAACGCGTACAGACCCAGACAGGCAACAAAGATTGCGAGACCGGCAAATAATAAAACGGTTTGCGAAAGTGTTTGTTCCGAGCGATACAAGGACGCCATGTGTTGATCCAGAAAGGTATATTCAAAAGCTGTAGGGATAGTACGCTGAAAGATCGCCTGCAATTGTTGAAGCGTATTTTGCATATCCTGCGTGTTGATCTTTACCAGCAGAAAAGTGAGTCCTTCTGTTCTGGCATTATGAAAGCAGAATGCTCCAATTTTTTGGTGCACCGTGGTGGTGTGAAAATCTTCCGTTACACCTACCACTTCGGCAGGATATTCAAATCCTTGTATATCTACTTTTTGCCCGATCGCTTCTTCTGGACTTAGTTGTAAATAGTCAACCGCAGATTGATTCAACACCACTTGTACGGTCGTATCTTTTGGATCTTTGTTGGCAGGAAGTGTTGTTCCGGCTAATAGTTTTATACCAAGCACCTCCAGCGTTTCTGATGTAGACCGCGTTGTAAGCAGCGAGGTTCCATCACCACTTTCTCCTTTGCGTACGATGTTGCGCATGCTGGTTCCCATTCCCGGATACGATTGGCTTCGGCTGACAGCAACAACGCTGCTTAGGTTTTCATATGCAGCCTTTACGGATTCAATTTGATCTCTGTCTTTTGCTCCTGATACCATGATGGCAACTACTTGTTCCGGTTGATAACCTAGTTTCTTGGATTGAATAAAACTCATTTGCCGATAGAACACCAGCGAACAAATGATCAGTATGATGGATACAGAAAACTGAAAGACCACTAATGACTTTCGGATTATCAACTGTCCGCCTGAGGCGGCTGTTTTTTGTAATGCCGACTTGGGCGAAAAAGAGGATAGATACATAGCCGGATAGAAACCGGCTAAAAATGAGAGCAGCATCCAAACCAAACCAAACCCAATCCAAAAAAGTCCTTCCGTTAAAAATTGAAGAGTAATGTTTTTACCCGTCAGCGAATTGAAGAGCGGTTGCAGAAACGTAAATAGTGATAGACTTAACACCATTGAGAAGAGGACGAATAAAGAAGCCTCAAAATAAAATTTACTATTCAATTGTCCGAATGTAGCTCCGAGGGTCTTTGCGATACCGACTTCTTTATTTCTTCGTTGTGACTGGGCAGTAGTCAGGTTCATATAGTTGATAGCAGCAATCAACAATATGGCCAAAGCAAGCGCACCGATAATTTTGACCTGATTGATATCACCATACGTTCTTCTGTCGAATGTGGCGTTCAGATCACCGGAATAAAGACGAATATCCAGAAGCGGCTGCAAATTGATTTCAAACCAGCGACTGTCTTTGGATAGATTTTTGTCAAGCATGTCTTTGATTTTCCCTTCTACCGCCAAGGGTTGTGCGTTTGGATGCAATAAAAAATAGGTATCAAAGCTGGCGTTACCCCAATTCTGATTTTCTTCCAGTCCAAACCAATTCGAACTGAATGATGCAATCAACTGACATTGTAAAAACGAGTTGGACGGGAAATTGCGATAAATGCCGGTGACTTCTAGTGGCAGTGAATTGTCTACCGTAAGTGTTTTTCCAACGGGGTCAGACGTACCAAAATATTTTTGAGCCGCGCTTTCGCTAATCACTACGGTGCCAGGACGATTGAGCGCGCTTGATTTATTTCCTTTTATTAACTCGACTGAAAAAATATCGAAGAACTCCGGGTCAGCATAGAATAACTTTTTCTCTGAGAATTTTTCTGTCTCGGTGGAAATGAATCCCAACTCACCAAAATTATGATGAAACACGCGTGTGGCTTTTTCTACTTCGGGAAATTCTTTCATCGCAGTGGTAGCCAGACGATTGGGTGCACCGCCTCATTTATTCGTTTGGCCATCAAACTCAGCACTGATTACGGCCCGATAAATGCGGTCTTTCTTTTCGTGAAAACGATCGTAGGTGAACTCGTCTACCACATAGAGGCTTATGGCTAAAAAGGTGGTGAGCCCGATGGTGAGCCCGGCAATGTTGATCAAACTAAATGATTTGTGCCGTAGGATGGTGCGGATGGCGATTTTAAAATAGTTGGCAAGCATATTAGAATGATTTGGTTTGATGTGAATGACTTATCTTTTGAAAGGCTGTAATGAATTCTTTGGCAGACTTGCGTGATTGAAACGGCAATGCAAGCCAGGCGCGCCTGAATGAAGCATCGTTTGTGTTGCGAATGGAGGTATTTCGTTGTAAGAAAAATTCTACCCGGTATTCATTGTTTTCACTTTTTAGTTTGACAATTGAATTTTTGGAGCACGGAATTAACAAACTGTCTATTTGCAACACATTCGTATCGGTGATAAAGTTTATCGAAGCTGAATGACGCAAGCCTTCTTTAGCAATTCGTACAAGATGATCTCCTTTTTGTGCAGTGGCAGCAAAAGTTAATACGAGGAGCGAAGCGGCTAGGATTGATGAAGAAGTTAGTTTCATTATATTGTTGATAGAATGATAGATCTTAGACTATGGTATTCAAACAAAGGTTGCATGTATGGTTATTCCTTTTAAGGTCAAGTTGGGCTAATCAGAAGCAGGCTCATATTCCAGGGGTAAAAACGTAGCCATTTTTTCATGCCACGACAGGTAGCCCGTTAGAAAAAGCGCCCGAACATCTTCATAATATCCGTTTCGGTAAATCTTGAGAGTAGGCAGCAAAAATGTGAAATGGCTGTTTTGTTTTTGCGTGGTCTTTCGTCCGGTTAAAGGCAAGTATTCAATTTCTACCTGCTCGTTAAAGATGATTTGATACCTGCCATCGATCTTTTCAAAAAGACCGGTTG
>JAJTHV010000429.1 GCA_021300095.1 Flammeovirgaceae bacterium
AGTGCAAATTAAAAATGGAACGATGCCACTGAATGATGTCATTGAATTTGCAAAGAAATTATATGGATCTGGTAATGTAACAAGTAAACTTCGCGAATTAGCTATCCAGCAAATCGACTACAAAGTAAAAGCCAAGCAGTATGTTTCATTTTTACATTCATTGCCGATATGAATCGCACCATCGTAGTTTTTACAATTGAATACCCCGATCCACTGCTGGATAAAGAACTTCCTTATTTAGCCGCAAACTTTGATAAGGTTTACCTTCTTCCTCAAAACCTAGTTGGTTCCCCAATATTACCTGCCAATGTGGAAGCCTACTCCATTTTTAAAAGAGTTGATCTGAAGAGGCCGCTGTCGCTTATCGTGAAACATGTGGTGCGGATCGTCAGAATTTATGGTTCCAAATTAACCCAATCAGAGTATAGAAGATACTATATAAAATATGTGAAGAGTTTTTTGGGATACTTGGTTTTAGAACTGGAGAAGATAAGCCCCATTCGGAATTTTATTCAGAAACATCAATTAGAAAATGCTCTTTTTTATGATTATTGGTTAGTCGATTCTACTCTCGCTCTGGCCGAGCTAAAGCGTGAAGGATTGATCAAGTATTCCATTGCCCGAACACATGGTTTTGATCTCTACCACGAACGCCAATTTGAAAAGCACGTGGCTTTTCAGGAATTCCGTATAGCCCACCTTGATAAAGTGTTTACCATTAGCCGTCATGGATTTAATTATTTGCATGACAAATTGCCGAAACAACTGCATTCGAAGGTAGGGCTCAATTATTTAGGAGTTACTCCAAAAATAATCGAGTTGCTTTCAAAGCGTGAAGCCGATGTTTATACAATTGTCTCCTGTTCCTCGGTAATCGGTTTAAAACGAGTCGGTTTATTGGCGGAGGTTTTGAAACGATGTCAGATACCAATTCGGTGGATACATTTTGGAGACGGCCCATTGATGAGTGATGTGAAACAAAGGGTCAGTGAGTTGCCGTCTCACATTCAGGCCGAGTTGCGTGGCAATCAGCCCAATCAAGTAGTGATGGATTTTTACCGTGAGCAGTATGTCGATCTTTTTGTTTCGTTTAGCCAGTATGAGGGGCTTCCGGTTTCGATGATGGAGGCAATTCAGTTTGGCATTCCCGTGATGGCGTGCGAAATCTATGGTATCCCAGAAATTGTCACCCCTCAAACGGGTGTATTGGTGAATGTCAATGACGAAGCAGATGCCCTCGCGCTGATGTTGCAACAAACTTTAAAGACGCAACCGTTTGATAGAAAAGTGATTCGTGAATTTTTTGAAAATCGTTTCAATGCTGAACGAAATTTTGAACAATTTATTGGCGATATTTCCGCGCTATTTCCTATGCAACGCGCACTCAGCGAACCAAGTAAAACATTTCAACAATGTACCCGATGTGTATTGGACACTTCCGATGATCCCGCTATTTCGTTTAATGGACAAGGAGTGTGCAGTTATTGCCAGCATTATGATGTAGAAGAAAAGGCACTCCTCAAAAGTGCGGAGGTGATGCAGCAAGAGTTGCAAGTGTGGCTAAAACGAATAAAGGAGGCCGGAAAAGGGAACAAGTATGATTGTATTTTAGGGATTAGCGGAGGGGTTGATAGTACCTATTTGGCTTATAAAGCGAAAGAATTTGGCCTTCGCCCGCTGCTGGTTCACTTTGATAATGGCTGGAATTCGGAATTGGCAGTAAAGAATATTGAAAACATTGTAACCAAACTTGGCTTTGATCTACACACCTTCGTGATCGATTGGGACGAGTTCAGAAGTTTGCAATTGGCGTTTTTGCGGGCATCGGTGATAGATGTGGAATTGCCCACCGATCATGCCATGTTGGCTACCCTTTATAATCTTGCTTTGCAGCACAAGGTGAAATATATACTGAGCGGACATAACATTGTATCTGAATTGGTTTTACCCGAAAACTGGTATTTCAATAAGCGCGACCATGTGCATATTCAGGCGATCAATGATCAATTTGGTGAAGTACCTTTGAAAACATTTCCATTGCTTACCTCCAAACTCAAGTTCCTGACAGCATTTCATGAAATTCAAAGTGTAGCTTTGTTGAATTATCTGCCATATAATAAAGAAGAGGTAAAGAAAGTGATCATCGATAAGCTGGAATGGCGGGATTACGGTGGCAAGCACTACGAATCCATTTTTACCCGCTTTTATCAAGGCTATATTCTGATTAAAAAATTTGGAGTCGATAAACGAAAGGCACACTTATCAAATTTGATATGCTCTCGGCAGATTACCAAAGAGCAGGCGATTGCTTTATTGGAAAAGCCGGCTTATGATCCGCAGGTGTTTGCTACCGACTATGAATTTGTGCTCAAGAAGTTTAAGTTGACCAAGGCAGAGTTTGAAGAAATTATGGGGCGCCCTGTAAAAAAACATACTGATTACCCAGTGGATGTTTCTATTTATGATCGTTACGTAATTTTAAAACTAGTGCGTCCGTTTTGGATTGGATTTAAAAAGTTGCGCCTTAAGTTAAGACCAACAAAAGGATAATTTTTTTGAAGTCATGCAATTTTTAAAGAATAAGAAAATATTGGTTATTTCTCCGGAGTCGTGGTCGCACATTCCGGTATCGAAACATCATTACACCAAGGTGCTGGCGAAAAACGGAAATGATGTTTATTTTTTGAATCCTCCTTCTGATAAAAATGGAGTAGTAGAAGATCCTGCGCACAAAGGAGTCAAAGTGGTGGATTATGTAGCGATACCGGGAGTCAATCGACTGCCCTCTTTTTTGCGCAATTGGATTAACCGCTATCAGATTCGCTCATTGGAGAAACTTTGTGGTGCTCACTTTGATGTGGTTTGGTCGTTTGATGCATTTCGATTTCAGAATCTCCATTTGTTTGGTGCTCAAATTAATTTGTACCACGCTGTAGATGTGCATATCTCACCATTGGAGATGGAGCTAGCTTCAACAGCTCATTTGATTATTTCGGTGTCGCAAAAAATTTTAGATCGGTATACGTTTGCGAAAAAGGTCATGCAGAAGATCAATCATGGTCTGGGTGCCCATTTTTTTGAAGAGGTAGAGCCTATTCAACTTCCAAATGCTCCGCTGCATGTGGGCTACGTAGGTAATTTGGACAACTGGTGTATTGATATTCCCACTCTTCTGGAGATCGTAGACACTCACCCATCCATTCATTTTACATTTATCGGCCCCTACAAGCAAGATTCTGTGTTGGCAAATGCCTTACGGGATAAATCAAATTGCACACTCATCGGTCGCGTTCCTACCGAAAAATTGCCGACACTTTTTCAACAATTTCATTTTTTTGTGATGGTCTATAAAGGAGATGAAGTGGATGTAAACTCAAATCATCATAAGATTTTAGAATATTTAACCACAGGCAAACCGGTAGTCATGAACTACACAGATGAATACAACGACAAGCGTGAGTTGGTTGTTATGTCTGACCAAAATCAGCAACTTCCTTTGCTCTTCCAGCAGGTTTGCATTAACTTTAACCAGTATGCCACAGATGATTTGATTTCAAAGCGAAAGGCATTTGCGTTTTCC
>JAJTHV010000051.1 GCA_021300095.1 Flammeovirgaceae bacterium
AACATCAGTTCGATTGGCGGATTACGTCCCGAGGGTGGATTGGGGATTTACAGCATGAGCAAGGCTGCACTCATTTCCCTAACCAAAGTAATGGCGAAAGAATGGGGTGATGATAACATTCGCGCAAATGTGATTTGCCCCGGTCTGATCAAAACAAAATTTAGTGAAGCACTATGGAGCAACGATAAGATGATGGCGATGATGATGAAAGTATTGCCGATCAAACGCGTGGGCACTCCCGAAGAAATTGCGGCACTCGCGTTGTACTTAGCTTCGGATTCTTCCGCCTATTGCACCGGCAGTGTGTTTACAGCGGATGGCGGGTTTACGATATAGGTTTTACTCTTCGTAATAGATCACATTCAACAACGTGTTACCAACAGCACCGAGCGTTTCTTTGCTGATAATGTTCATATTGTCTTTGGTGGCGTGATGATAGTCGCCAAAGAAACCTATGCCCGCTTGGTAATGCACAATATCGATCATCGGAATTTTTCCAAGTTGATTGACAAACAAGTGATCATCGGTGATGCCTTCCACATTTTGCTTCACAAAGTAATCGCTGTAGCCAATTTTTGCGGCACGATCCCAAACTTTTGCAACAATCTGCGGAGCAAACTGCAACGACACTTCTTCTCTGAAAAATTGCGCTCTGCGCGATCCTACCATGTCCAGCAAAATGCCGTAGTGCGCCATGTAGTTTTTAGGAAGCTTATTCTTTGCCCAATATTGTGATCCCAGGCACCACCACGACTGACCTTCTGGAAGATTGCTATGGGCAGTGCCTTCTTTTTCACCCCAGTCTTCGCCATCGAATAAAATAATATCTACTCCAATAGCGGGAGCTTCTTTGGTTTGATGAAATACGCGGGCCATTTCCAGCAATACCGCTACACCGCTGGCACCATCATTCGCACCATCAAAGGGGGCATCTTTTTTTATGGGGTCTTTATCCGCAAAGGGGCGTGTATCCCAATGAGCTGCCAACAACACCCGCTTTTGTTTCTCGGGATAAAATCGGGCAATAATATTTTTTAAATGTAATTTCTGTTGATCGAAGGTGACCGCATCAAATTCTTGCACCAAAACCTGCGCTCCATTTTTTTTAAACTGATCAATTAAATACATAGCCGTTTTTTGATGCGCTGCAGAGTTAGGCACCCGCGGCCCAAAGTCAACCTGCTTCCTTACAAATTGATAGGCGGAGTCTGCATTGAAAGGTGGAACGGCAATGATTCGTTCCACTATTTTTTCTTCAACCGGAGGCTTTTTCGAATTACACGCAGCGGCCACGATCACCACCACTATCAGAACTAAACGGATGCGCATAAGAGTCATTTCTAAGATTCAAAGAACGGTAGTGTCTCAGTTTGAATTTATTCGAATTAGTAGCTAATTGAACATGTTTTGCACTTATTCTCAATCTCTTGCATTTGCTCACAAGTCCCTAATAGTCTGATTATACCAAAAGATGGTACTTCTAAAATGTTCGATAGATTGATAAAGGAATCATTTTTTAACCCCATTGAACTCCATTTTTTAGAGGTCACCTCAATCCAAAAACCTGTTAGGCTATCAGTTCTATTTGTTGAGGTTATTTGGGCTAGCATATAAGAAAGACCAGCATTAGTTACTTTCATAACTAATGCCGGTCTTTTTGTGAATTGCGTGGGGTCTTCTCTGTAGGGAAAATTACATAGGACAACGTCTCCAACCCGATACATTCAGATCAATTATAGACATTCATTTTTTCGTCCATCCAATCCTCCCTCCATCCGCTAAAAATCTTAATTAACTGTTGCTCTTGATCTATTGTCACCTGCTTTTCGTTATTGGGATATGCTATCCGTTGTAATTTGCCAGCAGCTTCGACAAAATAACCTGATGTTTTTTTGAACTCATTAATTATCGGCAAAAGCACATAAAAGCTATTTCCATTGCTTGTAACCTTATTTAATTTCTCTATTATTTGATCTATTTTCAATAATAGTTCCATCGCCTCTCTTTGAGGAATTTGATCAATCTTGCCAATCATATTTCTAATCTCAGACTTAGTCTGTTTTCTAAGTATTAGAACGGGTATGTAAAATATGATAGTGAATCCTAATCCTAGAGTTAGTAGTAGTACAAGCCCCAAAATCCATGTAATGACAAATGGAACTTTTGCAATGGGCTTTACAATAGAAACTATTGAATTTGTAATCTCTAAAAGAATTTCTTCTAGAGGATTAATTAGATTGTTACGGTTGTAAATTATGGTCATTGTAGTAGTGACAATTAACCTACCTTTAGGGTTTATAAGTAGCAAGCAAACCAATCTTCATCCAGATTGGTTGCTTGAAAGTAAACGTTTTCCCTAATACATCATCTAACGAATATATAAATATTTTAACACAAACGTTTGCAATTGCCTAAAAAGTCCGTTTTTAATTCAATTTTATACAGTCAAATTTACAATATCTTCGATAGTCATAGGCTTTTTAGCCAATCCGGCTTCCATAGCTGGCGTAACCCTTAAAGACTTGTGAACCTTAACAAAGTTGAAATAAACGAAGTGTAGAGCAATAGCATGGCAATGGTTCTCTACCTTCTTTGAAAAGGCGTTAGTTAAGCGCGTGAATCGTCTCATGTGCATTCTCATGGTAAGGTTTTGACGTTCTACATAGCTAGTAGAAACGAGTTTCAAGTCAGGGCGACCCATTATAACATTTTTCTTTGTGCCAATGCTTTCTACAGGGCTATATCTTTTATCGTTGCCAGTTGGCTCACCGTAAATCTCAATCAATTGAGCGAAATCAACAGGGGTTTCAAATTCTTTGTCAACGACTGTTAAATATGCGTGGTGACCATCGGTTTTAAATTTTACCCTACTAGCCAAGCGGCTTGCAACGTCCTTCATAAAGATTTCAGCCGTATTTGCGGAACGGTCACCAACCAGCCAAGAGATAATCAATTTGCTATCAGAATCTAAGGCCGTCCATGTCCAAACGTCACCAGCCTTACACTTCATTTCTTCTGGTACGTTCTTTCCTTTCGCGTAAACAAACGACCATATTTCATCGCATTGTACTTTCTTAGATGAAAGACTTACAACATTTGAATAGTGAAAATCTTGGCAAGCCTTACCAACTTCAACCAGCAATTTAGTAACGGTATTAATTGAAACATCCGCAATTCTTGACGTTGCGCGTAAGGAACTACCCTCAACTAAAAGGTTGATGATTTGGGCTCGTTTAGACAATGGCAATTGATTCATACTGTAACTATAAATAGCTGGCTTGTGTCAAGCATATATTTCAGTTTAAAATTTAGTAATGTTCTTCGGCATTTATTTTGTCAAAATTGTTTAAATTATCAATAATGTACAATATCTTTGCTAATGCAAACAAGCACTATGGATGAAAAAGAAAGATATAAGGATATTGATGACTTGCTAGGCGGCCTATTTAGGCCATTGACACTAAAAGAACTGTTTGAGGCAAAATTGACCGAACTTCAAATGAGTCCAACTGCCGCCCAAGATATTTTAGATATTAGTTATAGGCCATTAAAACGGTTATTGGCGGGCGAAGAAACTACAGTTGATTTAACTAAGCTTTTTAAGCTTGCAGATTTTCTTCAACTACCCAAAGATCAGGTAGTAAAAATGTATGTAGATTCATTGGATAAGAATCATTCCACTATCAATAATATTTCTCCTGAAAAAATAAAATTCATAAAGGAGAACTTTGAATTAGCGCCATTAAAAAAGGCGGGATTTATAGATTCCATAAGTGATTTCGGTCATATTGAAAAACGAATTATTTCCCGATTAAGGCTTCGGTCAATTTTTGAATACAAGAATCCTCCTATTGACGTTGCTTTCAGTTCTTCAGAATTTAATCCGGAACATCATCGAACACGTGCGCTTTGGATTCAAGCAGCAATAGCATATTTTGAAGCAATTGATAACCAATACGAATATAGTCGTGATCGGCTTGTTAAATATTTTCCGGAAATACGATGGAACTCAACCAATGAAAAGAGCGGTTTAACTCAGGTAGTTAAGAATCTTTTTAAGATTGGAATTACTGTAATATTTCAACCGCCATTAGAGAATCTAAAGGTTTTTGGAGCAACTTTTTTGGTAAATAACAAACCATGTATAGTCCTAACAAATTATTATGGATTGTATTCAACATTGTGGTTCACGCTTATCCATGAGTTATACCATGTTCTTTTTGACCTAGACGACATAAGAGAATTTAAATATCATTTATCTGATACTAACGAACAGATTTCAGTTAAAGAGAGAGAACGATTAGCAAATGACTTCGCGCGTGAATATCTTTTCTCAAAGGAAAAACTAGAAACGATTAGGCCAAAATTAAATGAGCCATCTTTAGTTAGAAGTTTTGCAAACGATAATCATGTTCATCATAGTATTATATACGCATTCCACGCATTTGATAAGGGTAAGGTTGATCGAATGGCATGGGCAAGGGCGCGTAGATATTCACCTCCAGTAGAGCCAAATATTTTACACTTTGGATTACTATGGACAGAATCAAAAGAAGTTGAAGATGTCATTAAACAACAGCGAGTATCAGTTTATAATTGAATAGATTTTTTATGAAAGATGAAGAGGAAAAGAAAATCAAGGTGATTGAATCAAAAGAGAAAAATAGAGTTGAAATAACTCCAGAAATTGTCGAGCAGCGTAAGGAGTTATCAGACTTTCTTAAAGAGGGTGCTGATGAGTTAGCTAGAAAGGAAAGAGAACGCAAGAGGGCTCGTGAAAAGCAAGTAATTGAATTGCGCAGCGGCGAAATAATTCCTTATTTGAATTATGTCAAACAAGATTCTCTGCAAGATTATTCTCCACAATTTCCAAACGATAATCCATATTTTAAAGAGATGTATAGATTGGCAGGATGGGTTAATTTGAATCCGAACGACTATGTTAAGCCACCCTTGGCAAAACAATATTTAGTGGAGACTATTTATTACAGATTTCATAAAGAGATTTTACCAACTTTGAAATCTAAGGCAATTCCTGGTAAGCACAAATTATTTCAGCTTTTAACCGATGATGGCCTTGTTAAATTAAGACAATTTAGAGATGAGTCGGTTGAAATGATGAAAGAATTTGAGGCTGGTAAAATCTATGAGTTCAGATTAGCTTATGCAAAGAGATATGGAACTGATGTGCAATTGGAATTAATTAAGTAAAATCAGATTCTTACTTATCCCACCTTTTTTTTGCCGCTTTCTTAGCTATTTCAGATCGTTGTTTAGCGGTTAGTGATTTCGCTCGTCCAGCACCTCCTTTTAATCCACCTAGTTGTTGGCCTTCTTTTTTTTTAGCTTGCTTAGGTGTATCTCCTATAGCCTGAGCGGAAATGAACTTAGCCAATTGGTTTACGTCTTTCTTCCCCATACCACAAAGATACGCATTCAAAAATAAGTAGTTTTGTAGGATTAATTTTCTAACTGAGACACTACCATAGAACATACTATTTGCGATAAAGTAAAAATCAGTTACATTTGCATCACTTTCTTGAAAAATCAACTAGAGGGGACCGAAAAAGTCCCCTCTTTGTTTGTAGATAGTTATGGAATTGGCTCAAAAAATAAAGGAATTGACGGAAGCGCACCTGAATGACCCCGGTCATTTTTTGGTAGATGTACTCATTTCGAAGTACAAGCCTACCAAAATAGTGGTGCAATTGGATGGCGATAAGGGCATCAGCATCGATAGCTGTGCGGAAGTAAGCCGCAAGTTGTCGGAAGAGATTGAAACGCTGAGCCTGATTGAAGGCGCTTATAATTTGGAAGTGGGCACGCCCGGCTTGGATGTGCCACTGAAAATGAAGCGGCAATATTATGCGAATGTTGGCCGAACATTAAAAGTGCAGGTGAAAAGCAAGCAGTACATCGAAGGCCGATTACTGGAAGTGAATGAGGAGCGCATCGTTATCGAAACACCTTCGCGCGAGAAGAAGAAAGAATTAGTGAAAATGGAAATAATTTTTAGTGATATAGAAAAAACAATTGTAACCGTGTCTTTTAACTAGCAAGCCGTATGGATGCATCAACACTGATCGAATCGTTTGCCGATTTCGCCAAGCAAAAAAACATTGACCGCCCTACTATGATCCGCATCTTAGAAGATGTGTTTCGTAATATGATCAAGAAAAAATACATCGAAGATGATAACTTCGACATCATCGTCAATGCCGATAAGGGTGACTTGGAAATCTGGCGCTTTCGCGAAATTGTAGAAGACGATTCGGAAGATATTTGGGAGCACGACAAAATCAGCTTAAGCGATGCACGCAAAATCGAGCCCGATTTTGAAGTGGGTGAAGAGGTAGCGGAAGAAGTACACTTAGAGGACTTTGGACGCAGAGCAGTAACAACTGCCCGCCAAACCCTCATCCAAAAAGTAAAGGATTTAGAGAAAGATATCGTTTATCAAAAATACAAAGACATCGTAGGCGAGGTGATTACCGGAGAGGTGTATCAGGTGCTGAGCCGCGAAGTATTGTTAATTGATGCCGAAGGCAACGAAATTTCGATTCCACGCGGAGAGCAAATTCCAAAAGACCGCTACCGCAAGGGAGAAACGGTGAAATCAATTGTTCATAAAGTAGACATGGTGAATGGCAGCCCGAAAATTATTCTTTCGCGCACCTCACCCGTTTTCCTCGAAAGATTATTTGAGCAAGAAGTTCCGGAAGTGTTTGATGGTTTGATTACCATTAAAAGAGTAGTGCGCGAGCCGGGCGAAAGAGCCAAGGTGGCCGTAGAATCGTATGATGATCGAATTGATCCGGTAGGCGCTTGCGTAGGTATGAAAGGTTCTCGTATTCATGCGGTAGTGCGCGAATTGCAAAATGAAAACATCGATGTAATCAACTATACTGAGAATTTAGAGTTGTACATTCAGCGTGCGTTGAGTCCGGCTAAGATTGTTTCTATCAAAATCGATAAAGACAATAAGCGTGTAGCTGTGTTCCTGAAACCCGATCAGGTTTCATTAGCCATCGGAAAAGGCGGTTTGAACATTAAGCTGGCAAGCCGGTTGGTAGAGATGGAGATCGATGTGTTCCGTGAAAACGATACACAAGTAGCCGAAGAAGATGTTGACCTCGATGAATTCAGCGATGAGATCGAAAGCTGGGTTATCGATGAATTGAAGCGAATTGGCTTGGATACGGCTAAAAGCGTTTTGAATCTTAACAAAGAGGAAATTGTTCGCAGAACAGATTTGGAGGAAGAGACTGCTGAAGCAGTATTAAATGTATTGAAAAAGGAATTTGAATAGGTAGTTGCTCTTGAAATGGGCATTTAATCAGTAAAAAAGCAGATATTTGGGCATGGCAGAAGAAAAATCAGTACGATTAGGGCAGGCATCTCGTAAGCTGAACGTGGGGCACAACACCATTTTGGATTTTTTAGCCAAAAAAGGTGTAAGTGTTGAGAACAACCCCAACGCAAAGCTCTCTGCGGAGCAGTTTGCCATGTTGGCAAAAGAATTTGCCTCTTCTGCCTCCGAAAAGTTAGAAGCATCGCATCTTACTATAGGTATCAAGCCGGTTGTGGAGGCTCCCGTAGCTCCGAAGGTTGAACCCGAAGTTACCCGTAAGAAAACAGATGAAGAAGAAAGCGTTCTTATCAAAAATCTGGGATCAAAGGATATTGTAAAGCACAAAGAAGAGCCTAAGGTTGAGAAAGTAGAAAAGGTAGAGAAGATTGAGAAGGTAGAGGTTGATAAACCAAAATTGGAAGGCATTAAAGTGCTGGGCAAAATTGAGTTAGATGCCGAGCCCAAGAAAAAAGAAAAGGAAAAAGAAAAGCCTGCAGCCGAACCGGTACAAGTAGTGCAGCCAGAACCGCCCAAGGTGGTGGTGAAGGTAGAAGAAAAGCAGCCTGTACCTGTCAAAGCTCCTGAACCCGAAAAGCTACCCGAACCACAAGAAGTAATCAAAGCAAAGGCCGACAAGCTGCAAGGTTTGAAAGTGCTTTCGAAGATTGAACTTCCGGTAGAGAAGAAAAATCAGCCGGTAGCCTCATCCGATCTCAATAAAAACAACCAGCAGAAGCGTCCGCGCAAGCGTTTGCCGAATGCCAACGAACAACGCCCACAAGGTGGAGGCAGTCATGGTGGTCAACAGCGCCCGCAACAAGGCGGACCTCAAAAGCCTTTTGTTCGCACACCAAAGCCAGAACCTACTGATAAAGAAATTCAGGATCAGGTGCGTGCTACCCTCGCGAAGCTAAGCGGAGGTCAAAAGAAATTTACCGGAGCAAAGTATCGGAAAGAAAAGCGTCAGGCGGTTTCTGATGCGGAAGTGGAAAGATTACAACAAGAACAAGAGTCTTCAAAGACACTGAAAGTAACCGAATTCATTTCGGCTAACGATTTGGCTTCCTTGATGAACGTTTCGGTAAACGATGTTATTTCTACTTGCCTTGGCTTGGGAATGTTCGTTTCCATCAACCAACGATTGGATGCGGAAGCCATTACGGTGATTGCCGATGAGTTTGGCTTTGATGTACAATTCTCATCAGCCGATGAGGAGGTAGTGGTAGTTGAAGAAGATTCTGATGAAGACTTGTTGCCACGCGCGCCCATCGTCACCATCATGGGTCACGTTGACCACGGTAAAACATCGCTGCTCGATTATATCCGAAATACGAAAGTTACAGCATCCGAAGCTGGAGGGATTACACAGCACATTGGTGCGTATGATGTGATCACGAAGAGCGGAAACAAAATCGCATTCCTCGATACACCGGGTCACGAGGCCTTCACCGCTATGCGTGCACGTGGTGCGAAGTTGACAGATATTGCTGTAATTGTAATTGCCGCAGACGATAACATTATGCCGCAAACAAAAGAGGCTATTAACCATGCACAGGTTGCGGGTGTTCCTCTTGTTTTTGCCATCAACAAGATCGATAAACCATCCGCTAATCCTGAAAAGATTAAAGAAGGATTATCTAAAATAAATATTCTGGTTGAAGACTGGGGTGGTAAATACCAAAGTCAGGGCATTTCGGCAAAAACCGGAGTAGGCATTGAAGATTTGCTCGAAAAAGTATTGCTCGAGGCTGAATTATTGAACCTAAAAGCGAATCCTAATAAGCCCGCGATTGGTTCGATCATCGAGGCTGAGTTGGATAAAGGCCGTGGTTATGTTACCACCTTGATGGTGCAGGCCGGAACTTTACGTGTAGGAGATATCATGGTGGCAGGGTCGAATTATGGTCGTGTGAAGGCCATGTTTGATGATACCGGAAAGAAAGTAAAAGAGGCTGGCCCTTCCACACCGGTGCAGGTATTAGGTTTGGATGGCGCACCACAAGCGGGAGAGAAATTTCAGGTGATGGAAACAGACCGCGAGGCGCGCGAAGTAGCCAACAAGAGAAGTCAGATTTTACGTGAGCAAAGCATCCGCACGAAGAAACACATTACGTTGGATGAAATCGGCAGACGTTTGGCAATCGGTTCATTCAAGCAATTGAATGTGATTATCAAAGGTGACGTGGACGGTTCAATCGAAGCGTTGTCGGATTCATTATTAAAACTATCTACACCAAAAGTAGCGGTAAGCATTATTCACAAGGCAGTTGGTCAGATTTCCGAATCCGATGTATTGTTGGCTTCCGCTTCCGATGCGATCATTCTGGGCTTTCAGGTGCGCCCTTCGGCTTCGGCTCGCAGATTGGCAGAAAACGAAGAGATCGAAATTCGATTGTACTCGATCATCTACGATGCGATCAACGAAATCAAGGCTGCCATGGAAGGTATGCTCGAGAAGGAGTTTGAAGAGGTGATTGTAGGTAATGCCGAAGTACGCGATGTGTTCAAGATCACGAAAGTGGGAACTGTTGCAGGCTGTATGGTTACCGATGGTTATGTGAAGCGCAACAACCCGATTCGTTTGATTCGCGATGGTATTGTGATTTACTCAGGCGAGATGACTGCTTTGAAGCGATTCAAAGACGATGCAGCCGAGGTACGTTCAGGTTTCGATTGCGGTATCAGCATTAAAAACTTCAATGATATTAATGTAGGCGATGTGATTGAAAGCTACGAGAAACGCGAAGTGAAGCGAGCGTAGTAGAACACATCATCTGTAGACAAGCCCGGTCATTCTATGATCGGGCTTTTTGTTTGCATCCGAAATTTTCTAATTGGAACAGAATGAAAAGGATATCGACAGTTTTATTCTTGTTTTTGATTGGTTGCTCGCCCGTGTATGTACCCAATATGCGAAATGCGACCTTGTTTGAAAAGAAGGGAGATTTCAAAACGACAGCTTATCTCGTTCGCTCAGCCGAGGTACAAACTGCGTATGCGCTTTCGAACCATTTTGCTGTCATGGCGAACGGAGCGATCACGTGGGATTCTAAACCTCCGTATTTTCGCTATGGTGAGTTGGGAGCGGGATATTTTACGAAAGTGAACCAATTGAACTTAGAATTTTTTGGTGGATACGGCATCGGCACCACGTCCAGCTATTTTGACCAGAATGTGATAGGCGATTTTTACAAAGTGTATACCACCCAGGCAATCGGTCAACGTGAAGAGCAGATCGAATGGAGCTTTATCAATCGCCTTTCGTTGGTTGATTTTGTTACCTACCCAACCGATCCTGAACGAAGTGCTACCTTTTATCTGGAACCGGCTGGTTATTTTGGGTATTCGATAGTAAAGGATCGATTCTTTGGAGCAGCTCAGTTTGGTGTTTGTTATCCGCTGCGTAGAACGGCTTATTTTGACTATGAGCCTTTTTCTATTTCATTAGGATTTACCTATCGATTTGGCAAACGCACACAATAAAAAAGCCCAATCAGAACGATCGGGCTTTTAAATTTTCTACTAGAAAAAAATCTAATATCCTTTTTCTTTCAATTTATCAACAATTCGGGTGGCCACGGCCTGTCCCCAAACTTGACCTGCTTTCATCGACTCGGACATGATGCCCGGTGTGCTCTCTGCCATTTTTTTACCTGCCGGTGAATTGTAAAAGGCGATGATTTCATTTAAATCACCTTCCGTCAGATACTTTTTGTAAACGGGAGTCAGCATGGTAACGAGTTCATCAATTGACGTTCCTGAAAGTTCTGTTTCCATTTCTTTCCAGAACTCATCAGGCACTCCAGTCTTCATGTTCTTGAAATTGCCCATGATACTTTTGATCGCCACACTGAAAGATTGCATCGAACCGCTCACCTCGATATACTTTTTCAAGGTTTTGGAGTAAGAGTCGGTTTGAGCGTTGCCAACACTCCAAGTGAGTGTCACAATCAAAAGGAAAAGGATTTTTCTCATTTTTTAAAATTTAACCTCCGGAGCTTTATCAGCGCCTTCAGCAGCTTTGAAAAATCCTTTTTCAGTAAATCCGCCAATCTTGGCAACCAAATTGCCGGGGAACCCAACAATAGCTGTATTGAAACCTTGTACGGCCTCATTGAAGCGCTTGCGAGAAACTGAAATTCGGTTTTCGGTGCCTTCCAATTGTGCTTGAAGGTCTAGGAAGTTCTGATTGGCCTTTAGCTCGGGATAGTTTTCGGAAACTACCAAAAGTCTACCAATAGCTGAGCTCAAGCCGGTTTGTGCTTGTTGAAATTGTGCTAATTTTTCTGGAGTCAAATTGGTAGGATCGATTTTCATTTGTGTGGCACTGGCACGAGCCTCGATCACTTTGGTCAATGTTTCTTGCTCAAAGTTGGCGTAGCCTTTCACTGTACTTACTAAGTTGGGAATCAAATCTGACCTTCTTTGGTAGTCAGACTCCACATCGCCCCACGCTTTTTTCACTTCCTGATCTTTGCCGGCAATGCCGTTGTATTTACTGATGCCCCAAAGCACTAAAACACCTAGAATAATCCAGGGAATAAATTTTTTGAAACTTTCCATTTCTTTTAATTGAGTTTTGTTTGCACGAAGGTAAAGATTTTTAAGCAAACGCCCGGCTATGTTCATAGTCGGGCGTTGAAAGTTTGATTGAACTAATTTTTAATATACCATGCTCTTTTCCATCAAAAACTCAGCAATTTGCACAGCATTGGTAGCAGCGCCTTTGCGTAAGTTATCAGAAACAATCCACATGTTGAGTGTATTGGGCTGCGACTCGTCTCTGCGCAAGCGACCCACAAACACCTCATCTTTTCCATGCGAATTGATTGGCATCGGGTAGACATTGTTCTTCACATCGTCTTGCACAATTACACCAGGTGCTGCCTCTAACAACGTGCGCACTTCTTTCAAATCGTAATCACTGTAAAATTCTACGTTTACCGCTTCTGAGTGACCGCCAATGGTTGGGATACGCACCGTAGTGCTAGTAACGCCAATTGTAGGGTCGTTTAAGATTTTACGGGTTTCATTCACCATCTTCATTTCCTCTTTGGTGTAGCCGTTGTCAAGGAATGAATCGATGTGCGGAAGCGCGTTCATATCAATTTTGTGTGGATATACCTTGATGCCATTGGTAATTCCTTGGCGTTCTTCCATCATTTGTTGCACGGCATCTTTGCCAGTGCCTGTTACCGATTGATAGGTAGAAACAACGATGCGCTTGATTTTGTACTTCGCGTGAAGTGGAGCCAACGCCAGTACCATTTGAATGGTGGAGCAATTGGGGTTGGCAATGATTTTATCTTCCGCTTGCAACGCATTGCCATTGATTTCCGGCACCACCAACTTTTTGGTTGGATCCATGCGCCATGCCGATGAGTTATCGATTACCACAGTGCCTTTCTCGGCAAACTTCGGTGCCCACTCCAATGAGGTGTTTCCTCCGGCAGAGAAAATAGCAATGTCAGCGGCCAGTTCTACGGCTGCTTCCATCCCGATGATCGTATATTCCTTACCCTTAAACTTTATCTTTTGTCCTACCGATTTGGCGGAAGCCACCAAATACAATTCATCAAATTCAACATGGCGCTCTTCGAGCACTTTCAGGATCTCCTGGCCCACTAATCCGGTGGCCCCAACAACTGCGATTTTCATTTTTTTGTTTTCGTTTAAAAATTTGAGTCGACAAAAATACTATTTTTATAAGACCATGAGGCGCATTATCACGGTTGGTATTATACTTTTTTCCGCATTCGTTTGTAGGGCACAATTCGCAGACGATTTTTCAGATGGCGATTTCTCCAACAATCCCGTGTGGGCTTCTGATCAACCTACCAACTGGTTGGTAGCCGGAGGACAACTGCAATCCAATTCAACAACTCTTAACTCTACGTTTTCCATCAGCACGCCATCGACTTTGGCAACCAATGCCCAATGGGAATTTTACGTCAATCTGCAATTCAATACTTCGAGCCTTAATTATGTGGATGTTTACCTCATCTCTTCCAATGCATCGCTCACTTCTGCCGATGGTTATTTCGTGCGGATTGGGGGTACAACAGACGAAGTGAGTTTGTACAAAAGTATGGCAGGTGTGACAAGCTTGTTGATTAATGGCCAAGATGGAATTACCAATGCATCCAACACAAAACTGAAAATCAAAGTTACTCGCGATGATGCCAACCTTTGGAAATTGGAACGTGATGCAACCGGAATGGGTAATGCGTTTGTAACCGAAGGTGCTCCTGTGCAAGACAATGCGTTTACCTTCTCTTCATTCTTTGGAATCCGCATCGCTCAATCTACCGCAAGCTTCTTCGGCAAACACTTTTTTGATGATTTTGTGATAGGGCCATTGCAATTGGATAAAACACCGCCCAAGCTGCTTAGCGCGAATGCAATTTCTCCCAGCCAACTGGATCTGGTTTTTGATGAAGCATTGGAAATTTCTTCTGCGGAAGCAATTGCCAACTACTCGGTTGATCAAAATGTAGGATCAGCAATTAGTGCGCAACTACATTCAGATCAAAAATCGGTGCGGTTAACTTTTGCTAAAAACTTTCCAAATGGTATTCCAAGCCAATTGTTGATTTCAGGAGTGAAGGATTTGCTGGGCAATACCATTACCAGCCAAACGCAATCTTTCCTTTACTTTCTGCCAGCTGCTACGCTGCCCAAAGACATTCGTATCACCGAAATCTTTGCCGACCCCAGTCCGCAAATAGGATTGCCGGATGCGGAGTACATTGAAATTTATAATCGCAGTAGTCACCCGATTGATATGAACGCATGGAAACTTTCAGACGGAAGTTCGGTTGCTACATTTCCTCCCCAGATTATTTTGCCCAACGAGTATTGGATTATCACTTCTACATCTTCCGTCAGCAAATTTTTAGGCTATGGAAAAACCATTGGTCTATCCAATTTTCCAACGTTGAACAATGATGGTGATGCTTTGACTTTATCCAAAGACATCACCATCGATTCAGTGCGTTATCAATCGTTTTGGTATCGTGATGAAGATAAACAAACTGGAGGCTGGTCGCTCGAATTAATCGACCCTGAAAACACCTGTGGTGAAGCAACCAATTGGGCAGCCTCGGAAGACGCGAAAGGTGGAACACCAGGCAAACAAAATGCAGTATTCGCCAACAATCCCGATCTCACCGGTCCACGACTGATGTCAGTAGTAGCTGCTCCTACCAATTTGCAAATAAAGTTTGACGAAAAACTGGAAAAACCAATAGGCAACATTTCATTTGAAATCGATCCGCCTACTTCCATTTCCACATTTGGGTTTGCCAATATCGAGCTTACTTTGATAAAACTTGATTTTTCGCAGCCATTAAGGGAAGGCACGCTCTACACCATTGCGGTAAAACAACTGCGGGATTGTGCCGGGAATTTTATTCAACCGGCTTTCGCGAAAGCGACTTTTGCTTTGCCCCAGAAAGCCGACAGCTTGGATGTAGTAATCAACGAGATTCTATTCAACCCGCGCGTGGGTGGGGTTGATTTTGTGGAGGTATACAATCGATCGACTAAATTCATTAACCTCAAAAATTTTTCGATTGCGAACTTTCAGGAGGGAGTGGTTCAAAATTCTAAGCCCATCACTACCGATTTGTTGATGGCACCCAATTCCTTTCTGGCACTCACATCCGATACGAGCGTGCTGAAAGCACACTATTCCAGAGGGATTCAAAAGAACTTTTATGCTATGAGTTTGCCGGCATTCAATGACGATCGCGGGACGGTGGCCCTCGTAGCAGATGATGGAAAAGTAATTGACGCGGCAAGCTATGATGATGACTGGCATATTGCTTTGTTGAAGGATACGGAAGGCGTTTCGCTGGAGCGCATTTCTTCAGAAGAGAGTTCACAGGAACCTGCCAACTGGCGGTCAGCTAGCTCTGTGGCTGGTTTCGCTACGCCCGGCTTTGTCAATACAAATTCCCGCCCGGATGCGGCAGTTTCTTCCGATGCCATTCGGGTAGAGCCTGAAATCTTTTCGCCAAACCGCCCGGGGCAGGATTTCTCCAAGATCAATTATCGATTTACCCAACCCGGTTTTGCGGCTACCGTAAAGATTTTGGATCAGCAAGGCAGATTGGTGAAGGAATTGGCCAATAATGAGACGCTGGGCTATGAAGGTTTTTTTCGGTGGGATGGTGATCAGGACAATGGCAATAAGGCTCGTTTGGGCTATTATGTGGTGTGGATAGAGGTTTTTGACGCCCAAGGCACCGTAAAAACCTTTCGTGAACGCATTATTCTGGCGGATGGCGACTAAATTTTTGTTCAGGGAATTAATCTCAATAGATTTTTTGTTTCACACCCGACCCCGTATTTTTGCGCATCTTTTTTACACCCTGAAAGGACTTTCTTATGGCTAAAACATCCAAGAAAAAACCAGCTAAACCGGCAAAAAAGGCTGCTGCAAAATCGAAACCGGCCGCAAAGGCAAAACCTGCTCCCAAGGCCAAGGCTAAGGCTCCTGCTAAAAAAGCCGCGCCTGTCAAAAAAGCTGCGCCTGCCAAAAAGGTAGCGAATAAGGTGGTGGCCAAAGTGGCGCCTAAGCCTGCACCCAAAAAGGAGGTAGCAAAAGCTAAAGAAGTGCCAAAGAAGGAAAAAGCACCGGTAGTAAAATCACCAGCAGCTGAAAAGAAAGTAGTAAATGAAGAAGTAAGAGCGCATAAGCCTGCGGCAGCGCCACTAAAATTATCACCCTCACAATTAAACATTTTTCCTATCATTAATCAACGACCAATCGCCCATCCTCAAGCTAAGAATCCAAATGCCAACGAAGACAAAACTCGTTACAGCGATGAGGAACTAAAAGAATTTGAAGTGATGATCAATGCCAAACTGGATAAGGCAAAAGAAGAATTTAAAATTCTGAAAGACACACTTACGCGTACCAACGATGCAGGAACAGACAGTACTTCTGGTGGAAATACCAAAGTGCTGGAAGACGGTGCTGAAACAGCCGAGAAAGAAAATCTGAGTCAATTGGCGGCACGCCAGCAGAAGTACATCACGAATTTGGAAAATGCGCTTGTTCGCATCAAAAACAGAACGTATGGAATTTGTTCGGTAACAGGCAAGCTGATTTCAAAAGAGCGATTGATTGCGGTGCCACACACCACACAATCCATCGAGGCTAAGATGATGAAGCAAGATTAGTACTAAGGACTTGGGGATTAGGACTTGGGACTTAGAGACGAGTACTTGGAGTTTGCAATAAGCGACCGGAACAAAAGAATATTGTAAAAAACGATCAACTTTGGACTTTTTACAAAACCACATTGAAGCATTAATTTTTTGCTCACCGACAGCAACTAAAATCGCAGATTTGAAGGCCTGCCTTTCAGAAATGTTTAATGCCGATGTGCCCGAAGCCGACATTGAAGGTGCCATTGTCAATCTGGAGGAGAAATTTAAAAGTGATGATTTCTCATTTCAACTCTACAAGGCGGCCGGTGGCTATCAGTTTTTGACCAAGCCAGCCTACCAAGCCAGCATTGGCATCATGCTCAAGCAGCAATCGAAAAAGAGATTGTCGACATCCGCTATGGAAACACTCTCCATCATTGCCTACAGGCAACCCATTTCTAAAACAGAAGTAGAAAATATCCGTGGAGTAAACTGCGATTACGCCATCCAGAAGTTATTGGATAAGGGACTCATCGAAATTCAAGGCAAAGCTGAAACGATTGGCCGCCCCATCTTATACGGCACCAGCGTGAAATTTATGGAGTACTTTGGTATTAACGACATCACGGAACTGCCCACACCGAAAGATTTCACCAACGAGGTTAATACTATTGGCGAAACGCCCGAAAACTAAATCACAATCTTGGCGGATGGTACGCCCATTAGCCAATGCACTCACACTTCCGTAACTTGCCCTTTCAGCCGATGATGATCAGGCTGTTCATATATTAACTTTTGAATCAACCTACCTATGGCCCGACCTAGATCAACCGGTAAGAGCAGCTCGTTTGGAAAACAAACCGATGCCGAAAAATCCTTTCGCAGTCGCAAGAAAGATGAAAAGAGATTCGATTCGGAGCGTCCGAAGAAATCTTACTCCTCCCGGGGTGATGACCGTCCACGTGGCGAAGGCAGACCTTCTCGATTTGGCAATGCCGATGGGGAAAGAAAATCATACGGACGGAGAGATGACTCTTCAACTGAAAGACCTAAGCGCTATTCAAAGCCATTTGAAAAAAGAGGAGAAGGCAGCGATCGCCCTTACTCCAGACCGAGTTCAAAACCATTTGGCGAAAAACGATCGTTCAACAGCGACTCCGATCGCCCGAAAAGATTTACGAAAGGCCCTTTTGAAAAAAGAAGTGATAAACCATTTGGTGAACGCAAGGAACGATTCTCTTCTGATAAACCCCGTTTTTCAAAAGACGGTGATGACAAGAGACCCCGCAGAGATGCACGCCCTTTTGGTGCCGACAAACCGTTTGGCGAGCGCAAAGAGCGATTCTCTTCAGACAAACCTCGCTTCTCAAAAGAAGGAGATGACAAAAGACCACGCAGAGATACCCGCTCGTTTGATAGCGATAAACCACGGTCGTTCTCAAAGCCATTTGCAAAGAGAGATGACGAAAAACCATTTCGCAAAAGCTTTAGCGGCCCACGCGATGGTGACGATGCAAAGCCCGCTCGCAGAAGCAGTCGCCCGTTTGACGAAAGCGAAGAACGTCCGAAAAAATTCTCTCGTGCCGATGTAGTAAAAAAAGGAACCAAACCGGAGGGCAAGAAATCGTTTACCGAATCCAAAACGGAATTACCTCAAGAGCCACCTGAATACAAAGAGAAAGTAGTGGAAGAAGGTGCCACTATTCGTTTGAATAAATTCATGGCCAACAGCGGTGTAGGTAGCCGCAGAGAATCCGATGAGTACATAAAAATGGGATTGGTAACGGTGAATGGAGTGACCATTACCGAGATGGGTCACAAAGTAAAAATGACAGACGATGTGCGCTATGAAGGCAAGCGTTTGAAAGCTGAGAAGCCGGTATATATTTTGTTGAACAAACCCAAAGGATTTATCACCACCACAGATGATCCGCAAGAGCGAAACACGGTGATGAATTTGGTCGCGAATGCCGGTAAAGAAAGAATTTACCCGGTAGGAAGATTGGACAGAAACACGACAGGCTTATTGTTGCTTACGAATGATGGAGATTTGGCGGATAAGTTGACGCATCCATCTTACAAGGCAAAGAAAATTTATAAGGCAACTCTCGATAAGCCTATTACGAAAGCAGATTTTGTAAAAATTCAAGAAGGCGTTTATTTGGAAGAGGGCAGAGCAATAGTAGATGATCTGGCAATGGTAGACGAAACGACTGTTGGCATTGAATTACATATTGGCTGGAACCGCATCGTGCGCAGAATTTTTGAATCACTTGGCTATGTGGTAGAAAAACTAGATCGCGTAGTATATGCCGGTCTGGATAAAAAAGATTTAGGCCGTGGCCAATGGCGCTTTTTGAAACCTGAAGAGGTTGTCAAATTGAAACACTTCAAATAGGCAAATACGCCCAACCTTAGAAAAAATACCCCGGCACTGTCGGGGTATTTTTTTACATTCAAAAATATTTTATAAAAATGAGATGCGCATTATGGAATTGCACCGTTTTTGCATCTCATGTCTGTGACTATTGACAATTTTTAAATTAAGTAGGTAATTAATGCGATCTATGAAAAATCATTTTCTAGTTATTCTAATCATCATATTCGCACAAGTAAGTTGCGCACAAACAAAACCCACATCAATGCCCCACAATTACGAAAAGGCCTGGAAGGAGGTCTCTGATTTTGAAAGTAAAGGTTTACCAGAATCCGCATTAAAAGCAGTAAACGCGATTTACGAGCAAGCAAAGAAAGAACAGAACGCACCTCAATTGGTTAAGGCGGTAGTTCATCAACTCAAGTTCATCGACTACAAAGAAGAAAATGCCTTTGTAAAAAATCTGATTAAGCTACACGAGGAGGCAAACTCGGCCACTTTTCCAACCAAGCCTTTGTTGCATTCCATGTTGGCCGAAATGTATTGGCAGTATTATCAAAACAACCGCTACCGATTTAATGAACGAAGTGAAGTAGCGAATACCAAACAAGACGATATTGAAACGTGGAGCCTGAATAAAATTATTGAAGAGACTTTTCAACAATATAAACTCTCCTTACAAGAAGCGGATAAAAGCAAGTCGACACCTATTTCCCAGTATGAAGATGTACTTCATGCCGGAAATGCGAAAGGAAGAAGTTACCGTGCTACACTTTTCGACTTTTTGGCGCACCGTGCGTTGGGCTTTGCCTCCGGAGAAGAAGCGGCCATCACACAACCGGCTTATGCTTTTGTTTTGGACACGGAAGAATTATTTTCGGAAGCAGCTGAATTTTCTAAGCTACCAATTTCAACAGAGGATACTTTTTCACTCAAGTTTTACGCACTTCAGTTGTTTCAGGAGCTAACAGTTTTTCATTTGACTGATAAAGACCCGGAGGCATTAGTGGATTTGGAAATTCAGCGAATCTCATTTGTGTATGCCAACCATGTGCTGCCCACTAAAAAAGAGTTGTATCGAAAGGCATTGGAGAAGTTAGAGCAGAAATATATTCTTCTTCCTATATCTACACGAGTAACTTACCTCATCGCTCAAACTTATTATGAAGAAGCATCACTGTACAAACCACTTCAATCCGATAACCACAAGTGGGATTTCAAAAAAGCGTTTGACATAGCTGAAGCAGCCAAGAAGAGGTTCAAAGATTCGGATGGAGCTATACAATGTGAAAACTTGCAACACGATATTCTGACGAAAGAGGTCAGCGCGGTTATCGAGGAGGTTAATATTCCCAACGAGCCTTTTTGCAGCCTGGTACGCTATAAAAATGTTACCGACCTCCACTATCGTATCATTAAAGTTACCCGTGAAGAAATACGCGCTCAGCGAAGGAAATGGGAGCGCAAATACGATGTCGATCAGGAGCAAAAATTTTTAGAGTACTTTTTACCAAAAACTCCCATCAAGTCGGGCAAGTTTGTGTTGCCGGATGATAAGGATTATCAGCAGCATAGTCTGGAAGTAAAATTGGATGCACTGCCGGTGGGAGAATACATGGTGTTGTACAGCCATAGACCTGATTTTACCATTGGCAAAAATGGATTGGCCTATGCGTTTACGACAGTCTCCAACATCAGCTATATCCATCGGTCAGTAAAAGATGGCAGCACGGATCTGTATGTGTTGCATCGCAAAACGGGTGAGCCGCTGGCCGGAGTATTGACAGAAGTATTTGCGAGCAAATACAACTCACGGAGAAATGAGTACGAGCCTATAAAGATTGGCAGTTACACTTCAGACTCGAAGGGATATGTTCGGATTCCGTATCAAACAAAAGACGACCATCGGAATTTCTCCTTCCATTTTACGTTGCGAACCGACCGAATCAGCACTACTCCCATAGATCATGGTTCCTATTATAATGGAGGCATCTACCAGTATCGGGAAGTAAAGCGTGAAAAATTTGTAAGAACCTTTTTCTTTTTAGATCGCGCCATCTATCGTCCGGGGCAAACCATTTATTTTAAAGGACTGGTCGTCAATGCGGACGACAAAACTTCAGAGCTTGGAAAGAAATCAATTCACACTATTGTGCTCTATGATGTGAATCACCAAGAGCGTGGTAAAGTGGAAGTGACGACAAACGAGTTCGGAACGTTTAGCGGAACATTTATTGCCCCTTCATCCGGACTTACCGGACAAATGAGTCTGCAAGATACAGCTGGGACGGGAAGTGTTTCTTTTTCAGTGGAGGAATACAAGCGCCCCAAATTTGAAGTGGCATTTGAGCCGATGATGGGCTCCTATCGTTTGGATCAAAATATTCAGGCAGAAGGATTTGCCCGAGCGTATTCAGGTGCAAACATTGATGGCGCTTCGGTAAGTTATCGAGTGGTTCGCGTAGCGCGCTATCCGTATTGGTGGTGGTGCCGATGGGGTTATTACCCAAATTCGCCTGAAATGGAAATTGCAAATGGTATTACAAAAACAGATGCAGATGGCAAATTCAAAGTAAACTTTACCGCACTTCCCGATCGAAGTGTGGACAAGGCTTCTGATCCGATTTTTGACTACACTATCTATGCCGATGTTACCGACATCAATGGCGAAACGCACAGCAACAGCACTACTATTTCGGTTGGATATAAATCATTGCAAGTCAGTGTTTACATCGGCAATGTTAATAAAGACCAAATCGATCCTGCCAAAGAATTTTCAATTTCCACAACGAATCTGGCTGGTCAGTTTGAAGCTGCGAAAGGAAGCCTTCAAATTTATGAACTAAAATCTCTCGCAAAAACATTTCGTAATCGCCTGTGGGAGCAGCCCGACCGCGCGCTGTATACGCGTGAGCAGTATTATCAACTCTTTCCAGTTGATTTGTTTGCCGATGAAAACAACAAATTAAAGTGGGAACGAGCCGCAGAAGTTTTCAATTTGAATTTTAATACGGCAGAGAAGAAAACTTTTGCGCTGGCTAATTTAAATAAATGGAAATCGGGCGAATATGTGTTGGAGATCAAAGCGCTGGATGCCTCGGGGCAAGAAGTGAAAGAAGTAACTTACTTTACAGTATCAGCTCCTTCGGATAAAACAATTGCTATTCCACAGGTAAATTATTTTCGGTCGCTGAAAATGGAAGGTGAGCCTGGCGAGAAAGCCAGTTTTATCATTGGCACTGCAGATAAGAAGATAAATGTTCTATACGAAATAGAACTCGATGGCCAATTGTTATCAAAGGAGTGGATTTCGCTCAGCAATGAGCAACGAAAGTTCGAAGTGTTGATCAAGGAAGAATACCGGGGCGATATCGGCATTCATTATGTCTTTATCAAAGACAACCGACTCTATACACATAGTCAAACCATTTCGGTTCCTTTCAGCAACAAAGCTTTGACTATTTCTTTTGCCAGCTTCCGCGATAAGTTACAACCGGGGCAACAAGAACAGTGGAAAATTTTGGTGAAGGGAAACACAGCCGAAAAAGTAGCAGCTGAAATGGTGGCTACATTATATGATGAATCCCTGGATGAGTTTAGAAGTAATAATTGGTACGCACATTTTTTCAACTCGAATAACACACGTTTAGGTTGGCAAAGTGCGAATGGATTCAATCGGGAAGACCTTCGGTTGTTTAGCAAAGACTGGAATGAGGATCAAGAAAGATCTCCAAGCGGGATTTACTTCGATCGTTTCAATTGGTTTGACTATAGTTTCTATCAGTATTTCTACGGCAACAGGCGGTTCCGTGCGGGTATGATGGCTAACAGTTCAATGGGTAGAAATGAAGAAACAAAGATGGCAAAAGCTTCTTTGGCAGAAGGAGAAGTCATGATGGACATGGCTGCTGCCCCCGCAGAACTAAAAGAATCAGTAGAAGAAGAAATCAAAGGTAATGTTCCACCGACCAATCAACCCAAACCACTTGCTGAAGAAGACTTCTCCCAAGTAAAATTGCGCACCAACTTCAACGAGACGGCTTTCTTCTATCCGCATTTACAAACCAACGAGCAAGGAGAAATTATTATCAACTTCACCATTCCGGAGGCATTAACTCGATGGAAGATGCTGGGCTTTGCACATACCACCGATTTGAAATCTGGATCGATCATTAATCATTTGGTAACTCAAAAAGAATTGATGGTGGTGCCCAATCAACCGCGCTTCTTCCGCGAGAATGACAAAATGATTTTTTCGGTGAAGGTGAGCAGCTTGGTTGATTCGGATCTAACCGGACAAGCACAACTGGAATTTTTTGATGCGCTTACCATGAAGCCGATAGATGCACAAATGAAGAACAATGGTAAAACAAAAGATTTTGCGTTGAAGCCACGTCAAAGCACCAACCTGGAGTGGAGCATTGAAATTCCTGAAGGTGTGCAAGCCATCACGTATCGCGTGGTGGCCAAAGCTGGCAATTTTTCGGATGGAGAAGAAATGACCATTCCGGTGGTAACAAACCGTATGCTGGTGACGGAAACAATGCCGTTGCCTATTCGCGGTAAGCAGACCAAAGAATTTAAGTTTGAGAAGTTTATCAACAACAAATCCACCACGCTGCGTCATCACCGCTTCACGTTGGAGTTCACCTCTAATCCCGCATGGTATGCCATTCAGGCACTGCCGTACCTGATGGAGTATCCGTATGACTGTGTAGAGCAAACGTTCAGTAAATTTTATGCGAACAGCATTGCTTCACACATCGCTAATTCCAATCCACGCATCAAGCAAGTTTTGACACGTGGAAGAATATTCAACCGGATGCACTGTTATCGAACCTGGAAAAAAATCAGGAGCTGAAATCAGCTTTGTTGGAGGAAACACCGTGGGTGTTGCAAGCCAAAGACGAGTCGCAAAGAAAGCGTAGTGTGGCATTGCTGTTTGATTTGAACCGCATGGCCAGCGAACAAGAACGGGCACTCGATAAAATTGCTAAAGCACAAAATTCGAGTGGAGGCTTTAGCTGGTTTCCCGGATTTCCGGAAGATCGCTACATGACTCAACACATCATCAGCGGCATGGGTCACTTGGATGCATTGGGCGTTCGTGCAGTTCGTCAAGACGCACGCACGTGGAACATGGTGAACAATGCGCTGCGCTATTTGGATCGTGAATTGCAAGATGATTACGAGCGATTGAAAGCACTTGTCAAAAAAGGACAGGCAAAATTTGAAGATGATAATTTGGGATACACACAAATTCATTATTTGTACATGCGCAGTTACTTCAAGGACGTTCTGATTCCGGATGACACCAAAGAAGCATTTAATTACTATGTAAGTCAGGCGAAAAAATATTGGCTGAAAGAAAATCTTTACATGCAGGGAATGCTCGCTTTGGCGCTTCATCGCAACGATGACAAGACAACGCCATCCGCCATGATTAAGTCGTTTAATGAACGAGCCTTACGTTCGGAAGAAATGGGCATGTATTGGAAGAACGATCGCGGATACTATTGGTACCAGGCGCCAATCGAAACACAGGCGTTGATGATTGAAGTGTATGATGAAGTGGCGAAGGATGTAAAATCAGTCGAAGACTTGAAGGTATGGTTGCTCAAACAAAAACAAACGCAAGATTGGAAAACCACCAAAGCAACTACCGAGGCGTGCTATGCACTTTTACGAAGAGGCACTGATGCTTTAGCAAATGCCAAGCTGGTAGATATCAAATTAGGTAACGAAACTATTGATCCAACGAAGCGTGAAGACACCAAAGTAGAAGCAGGTACGGGCTATTTCAAAACAGCGTGGCAAGCGGGCGAGATCAAATCCGATATGGGTAAGATTACCATTTCGAAAACCGATGATGGTGTAGCCTGGGGTGCTGCTTACTGGCAATATTTTGAGCAACTCGATAAAATTACGCCTGCTGAAACTCCCTTAAAATTGAAGAAGCAACTCTTCAAGCAAACCAATACAGATCGCGGTCCGGTGATTACACCGATCACCCAACAATCACAGTTGCAAATTGGTGATTTGGTGAAAGTGCGTATTGAATTGCGCGTGGATCGCGACATGGAATATGTTCATCTGAAGGATATGCGTGCTGCGGGTTTCGAACCTGTGAATACAATTTCAACCCACAAGTATCAGGATGGATTATCGTATTACGAAAGTACGCGTGATCTGGCCACTAATTTCTTTATCGGTTATTTGGGTAAAGGAACTTATGTGTTTGAATATGAATTACGCGTGTCGCAAAAAGGAGATTTCTCCAATGGAGTGACAAACATTCAATGCATGTACGCGCCTGAGTTTGCGAGTCATTCAGAAGGAATTCGTGTCATCATAAAATAGACAAGCAAGAAAAAAGAGGAGCAGTTTTTAGTGCTCCTCTTTTATTTTTATTCACCTTTTAAGTTATCGACCGGATTGACATATACCGCACGCCAGGTTTGCGACCCGATGGTGATGATACTGAAAACGAGTAGTGCAATCACGCCAGTCAAAATTGTAGTTGTATCGGCAGATAGATGATAGGCTAATCGATCTAATTATAAGTTGTGGATGAACAAGTTTAGGCGTCTGACGGCTGTTTGTGGAAGACATAAAGCCGTCTGACGCCTATTCTACTTTTATTTTTATTCACCTTTTAAATTATCGACCGGATTGACATATACCGCACGCCAGGTTTGCGACCCGATGGTGATGATACTGAAAACGAGTAGTGCGATTACGCCAATCAAAATGGTAGTCGCATCGACAGAAACGTGATAGGCTAACTGCTCCAACCACAAGCTGTTGATAAAATAAGCAGCTGGCACCGCCAGTACAATAGCAATCAACAGAATGCTGACAAATCCTTTTGAAAGGAGATAGACCAGCGAGCCATTGCTGCTTCCCAACACTTTACGAATGGAGATTTCTTTAATCCGTGTTTCGGTAGTGTACGTAGCCATGCCCAATAAGCCTAGGCATGAAATAAGAATGGCAAGAAATGAAATCAAACCGAGAATGCTCACTAGATCTCCAAAGAAGATGTCGTAGATTTTGTGCACTTCAGCATAGAAATCTTTATAATCTACTTTTAAAGTCGGGTTGACTTTCGCCCAAGCTGCTTCAACACTTTTACCGGCATCTTCGAAGCTACCTGTGTATTGCACCTGTAATAAGTTATATTCTTTCGGATTTGCTATCAAAGCCAGCGGCTCCAGTTTCTCTACCAGCATTTGATGATTATAGTTTTTAACCACTCCAATAATCTGCTTTCGCGATGAATCTTGCTTGAGAATAATTTCTTGCCCAATCGCCTCGAGTGGTGATGTGAAGTGAAAAGCTTCTACCGCTTTTTCATTTAGCACGATTAAATTCTGTTTTGATTCACCATCACCCTCTTGAAAATAGCGACCAGCGACAAGTGGAATTTTTAAATTTTTTAAATAATCTTCGTCTGTAGAATAATAGTATAGACTCGTCCATTCTTTATCTTCTAATGTGCGTTTGTACCCTTCACCATAACTGGAGCCTGCGGCCAGCACATGCGATACAGCCGTAGCGTTTTCAATGTTAGCATGTTTAAGCAACTCCGTTTTTAAAACATCGGGTGATGTGTTGCTGAGAGCCACCACCATTTTTTTATCCATATTAAAACCATGATCGGCCCGCAGAAAGAGCTGCAGTTGGTTATACACCACAATCACCGATAAAATGAACACCAGTGAAAATGTAAATTGTGTAACCAGCAATGATTTTCGCAGACCAATGTTCGAAAACAATTTCATTGATTTTACGCCCTTCAAAACTTTTACTGGTTGAAAACCACTCAGTACGATAGCCGGAAATACCCCAGCCAGGATTCCCACCACGATGGCGAAAACAACAAACACAACATATACAAAGTAATTCGCTTCCAAGTCCCATTGCATCAATCGAGCAAAACTTAATTCAAGCATCAATGGTCTTAGCGCAATTAGTAGAAGCACGGCAACTACCAATGCAATGAGGGCAACCAATACCGATTCAGAGATAAACTGCGTAAAAATTTGCCAGCGCATGGCGCCAGTTACTTTTCGTACGCCAATTTCACGGGCGCGCGTAAGTGATCGTGCAATGGAAAGATTGGTGAAGTTAAAACACGAAGTCAACATCACAATACCGGCAAGTCCCACAAAAAAGTAGACAAATACCCACGGTAGAAAGGGACCAATCGGATTGTTGATAAAGGCACCCGGAGTAATTTCAGTGAGGGCCTGAAGTTGATAATTGACTTTCTGCTGTGTATCCGGATTGGTGATTACGGCAAAATGTTTTTCTTCAATGGACTTCAGTTGTGGAGCAATGTCATCCACCGACTTATCTTTTTCCAACAGAATATAAATCCACCCGGAAGTGTAGTTATACCAATTGTCCAAATCTTTTCCGCGCTTATTTTGCGACTCTAAACTTTTTACGGTGCTGAGGCTGGCAAGCGCATCAAATACAATGTGCGATTTGTGGGTAGTCTCTTTAAGAATACCGGTAACTTTGTAAGGGCCCTCGGTGCCTACTTTAAAAGTTTCACCTATTAGATTTTCTTGACGAAATAATTTTTTCGCTGCCTTTTTGGTGAGCACCACCGAAAATGGCTCGACCAACGCAGTAGCTGGATTACCTTGCTCTAATTCGTATTCAAAAACATCGAGCATTTCCGGATCAACAAAATAGCCGGCAACCGGAATATTGACATTCTGCTCAATTTCCATCCACATATTCCCAAACCCACGTACAATGCGAACTGATTTTTCCACTCCGGTAAAATGTTCATTCAAATCTTGGTACAGAGGTAGTGTGGTTGTGGCCGTTTCTGAAGAACGTTCGCCCTTCGAACTGATCGGAATCGAGTTGATCCGATAGATGCGGTCGCGTTTGGTGTTGTATCGGTCGTACATCATTTGGTCGGCTACCAACATAATGATTACCATGGACAAGGCCATTGCTACCGAAAGCCCAAAAATATTGATGGCAGAGAAAAAGCGATGCCGTAACAAGCTCCGCAGAGCTGTTTTTAAATAATTGAAGAACATAAGAAAGAAGTTAAAGTGAGGGCAACAAGAAAATGCTGCCCGTAATTATTTTGCTTCGCGCTTCACGAGAAAGTAGTAGATCAAAAAACCTAATGATACCGATACAGCAAACAAACCATAGGGCAGCGGAGACTCAGGGCTGACAGGTACATACTCCATGATGATGAGTGAAATACCACCGAAGAAGGTGATCAATCCCCATTTCAAAGAGCCGTATTTGTTGTCAGTGATGGAGTGTTGCTTAAAAATAGCTTGCGTGTCTTCATTCACATAGCCTTTGTCAATCATTTTCTTTTTCAGGATGTAGTCGGTCATCACTTTGGTAAAGAAATAGATAGAAGTTCCAAGGCTTCCTAAGATGGCAATGGGCATTAATACTTCAGCAGTAATCATATTGTTGTGTTTTTAGTTTCTTGGTGCGTAAGACACCAACTCTGCCGGGCATGTTGCAAAGATTTTTCAGATTTTTAAAAATAGACCTCCTGCAAGCCGGTAAACACTTCTAATTAAATCACTAAAATTTCCTGCAACATTCTATATTGTGAATGTGTCTAACCCACTAATGACAGAAGATCAAGCCTTGGTATCGCAGGTATTAAATGGCGATAGGGCAGCATTTCGGCAACTGATCCGGCAACACCAGCGGTTGGTGGCACATATGATTGCACGCTTAATTGATCGGAATGAGGATCGGGAAGAGCTATGTCAGGACGTTTTTCTGAAGGTGTATGAAAAATTGGGAGAGTTTACTTTTCAGTCAAAGTTAAGCACGTGGATTGCTACGATCGCCTATCGGAATGCGGTCAATCACTTGCGAAAAAAGAAAATTAAACTCAGCGATATTCCGGATGAAACAGAGTTTTCAAATTTTTTCATCTCAAATGAAGACATCGAAGAAGACTTATCCGATCGGCAGATGAATGAAAAAGTGTTGGAATGGATCGCACAATTACCACACCAGTACAAAATGGTGCTCACGATGTATCATGTCGATTCGATGAGTTACCAGGAAATTGAAGCAGCCACAGCAATGCCCGAAGGCACCGTTAAAAATTACTTGTTTCGGGCTCGGCAGTTATTGAAAGAAAAAGTAAAAGTGTATCTTGACAAAGAAGAAGTAGTATGACATCCCACGAAGAATCACTTCAAAAACAAATCGAGGAGGGTAAAACCCTGCCATCTCATCCGGATACGCGTGCGTACCAAAAAGTGTTTGATGGGCTGAGGCAAGAACCTGACTTTGAGTTGCCGCTACACTTTGAAGATCGGATACTTCAACAAATAGAAGCTCATGAAAAGCGGGCAGAGCGGAGGGGGGCCTATTGGCTCATCGCAGGTGTATTTTTGTTAGTGATTGCCGCGGTGATTGGGGCAGCATTGGTAGAATTCAAGCCATCATTCGGGGCTTTTGCTTTTCTGTCGCGTTATACGGGTTTATTCATTTTTGGAATTGTATTTATTATGGCGCTTCAATGGATTGATCGAAAAATAGTTCAGCGTCCGGGCTTTTAGGCATCTGTAAAAGAGGGAAAGAATCATTATTATTGTCATTCAATCCCAAAACCAAATGAGAAAATTAGTTTTATTCCTCACGCTATTCGTAGCTAGCCCGCTACTATTTGCACAAAAATACCAAGGCGACAGTTGGGCCAAGGTAAAAGCCTCCGGTGGCGCCCTCTCAGTTGTATATTATGAACAAGCTGGCCTTATTCAGGATGTCAATGGAAAGCCGGCCGGGTTATGCGTAGATGTGCTT
>JAJTHV010000220.1 GCA_021300095.1 Flammeovirgaceae bacterium
ACTACTACTTCCTGACCAAGTAGAGACTCTTCTTCTAGTAGGATATCCAAACCTGAAGTGTTGGCATCTTTAATTTCCACCTCTTGTGTGCGGAAACCAATGAATGAAAACACCAAAGTAAATGGAGGTGCTTGCGTTACCTTCAGGTTATAGGCTCCGTTCACATCAGAAATGGTTCCAATCACCTTGCCTTTTACGACAATGTTCACACCTGCCAACGTCTCTTGCGTGGCGCCATCCTTTACGGAACCGGATATAGTTGTTTGAGCCATGAGGCTGGCCGTGCCAAAGACCATCAACAGAAGTGGCACCACCGACTTTTTGTAGAATTTATTCATACGGATTTTAGAGTTTAATGCCTAAATCTACAAGAAAAAGCAAATATTCAAACGTTTGTTGGGTAACTTTTTTGCAATCCGTTGCAATTCGAGAAGCTACCGTTTGAACTCTTAATGAAGGTTATTTTATGCTGGCCACGTGCTTTGCTAATTTTTCGCATAGCAAATTGATCTCACCAGCCATGAATTCATCGCCTGTCGAACTAAGGATGCTTTGAGATAACCCTCCAAGGCAATCAATGTAAAATCGTCTCATTTCTTCTACGGGCATTTCTTTACTCCATAAATCGATACGAAGGGTGTTTTTTTGAACGTGATCCCACAAGGAAATACTGATCGACTTCGTCTCGGTCATTCCGGGCTCGGGTTTCTCGGTGGCATCCCAATAGATCTTTTCAGGTACATTGCTGGAGTCTAATTCTACTTTAAAATTGATTTCGGAGGATTTCATTGAATGCTAATTTGAAAATGATGCAGAATTTGAAAATTTGAAAATGTGCTAATTTGGAAATGGCCTTAAGCTAACCGGGTAATTTTTACTTTTTTACCTTTCTAAAGAGTAGTCGACTAATGGATCTCGGATGGCACTGATGATTTTTGCTGCGATTAATAGCCTTTCCTCGCCAGTCAATTTTTGCCAATCTTCTTCTTTATCCTGCTGCTCTTTCTCAAAGGTTGTTTTTATTACTTTCACGCTGCAAAGGTAGCATTTCAGCCCAGATTCATCTCTGGTATTTCACCTTCAATAATCAGTTTTCCTTCGGTGGCATTTTTGATTTGGTCGACACTGACTCCCGGTGCTCGCTCCAATAATTTAAAACCTCCGGTCGGCAAGACATCCAATACCGCCAGGTCGCTGACAATCTTTTTAACGCAGTTTAGTCCCGTTATGGGCAACGAACACTTCTTCAGCAATTTGGAAGCTCCTTCCTTGCTGCAATGCTGCATGGCTACTATAATATTCTGAGCGGACGCCACTAAATCCATCGCACCTCCCATGCCTTTCACCATTTTGCCGGGCACCTTCCAGTTGGCGATGTCTCCGTTTTCCGAAACTTCCATGGCGCCCAGAATGGTGAGATTTACTTTTCCGCCACGGATCATTCCGAAGCTATCGGCTGAACTAAAGAGTGCTGAACCCGGCATCATGGTAATGGTTTGTTTGCCCGCATTGATTAAGTCTGGATCGACCCGATCTTCGGTTGGAAAGGGGCCAATACCGAGTAGTCCATTTTCAGATTGTAAGACCACATTCATTGAAGTTGGAATATAGTTCGCCACCAACGTAGGAATACCAATCCCCAGATTGATATACATACCGCTCCGCACTTCTTGTGCTATTCTTTTTGCGATTCCGATTTTGTCTAACATAAACTCAATTTGGAAATGAAGAAATTTGAAGATTTGAAAATGGGTGACATCACTTTAGTGAGGTAATTTGAAAATTTGAAAATGAGATGCATGCTATTGCTTTGAAGTGCCAATTATTTTGGAGATCACTTTTATAATCACTTGAAGCTGTTCCATTAAATTTTCCGGATTAGGATAATTAGGCGAAGCCTTGCATAACAATAGCCAATATTCTGTTTCATCCGCTTCTTTTGCAGCTACTTTAAATTTGTGAATGAAGTCCGCTTTGCTTTCCGCATTTTGAGCTTCTCTTGTATTTGCCCCAATCGATGTTCCTGATTTAAGAAGCTGACGAGCAACTACATACTTTCGTTCGGCTTCTAATGTCTCGCAATAATCAATAATGGATATCGCAAATTTAAGTGTGAGGTCTATAATTAAGTTATCTTTATCACTACGCATTTTAAAACTAATATTTGTCTTTGTTTTATTCGGGAAATTTCAAATTGAATCATTTTCAAATTAGTATTTGCCTATTCGTCTCATTTTCAAATTGAATAATCTTCAAATTTTCAAATTAGAAATGGTTCTCTGCTCAATTCGTTTCTCATAATTGCTTCCTTGAAAAATGCGGTGGACGAAAATGCCGGGGGTGTGGATTTGGTTGGGATCGAGTTCGCCAACTTCTACCAGTTCTTCTACCTCGGCAATGGTAACGGTGCCTGAAGTGGCCATCATGGGGTTGAAGTTGCGGGCGGTGCCTTTGTAAATCAGATTACCCGAAGTGTCTCCTTTCCAGGCTTTTACAATGGAGAAATCAGCACGCAGCCAGCGTTCCATCAAATAGGTTTTGCCATCAAACACGCGTGTCTCTTTTCCCTCGGCTACTTCGGTGCCCACACCGGCCGGAGTGAAGAAGGCAGGAATTCCAGCTCCGCCCGCGCGTACGCGCTCGGCCAACGTTCCTTGTGGGATTAACTCTACCTCTAACTCACCGGAAAGCAATTGCCTCTCAAACTCTGCGTTCTCACCCACATACGAAGAAATCATTTTCTTCACCTGTTTGGTTTTTAATAATAGTCCAATGCCAAAATCATCCACACCGGCATTGTTGGAAATGCATGTCAGGTCGGTAATTCCCTTCTGTAAGATGGCGGCTATACAATTCTCAGGTATGCCACATAGTCCAAATCCACCAATCATCAAAGTGACTCCGTTCGGAATGTCTTTGATCGCCTCCACTGCGTTTGCAACTCGCTTGTCAATCATAAAAATATGTTTGGCCAAAAATACCAATTTTAAAGGATGAAGTTTTATCTGTGTAACTTTAGCTATTATGAAAGCATTATTTCTACTAACCGGAGTTCTGTTGCTTCATCCGAAGCTTCTGTGGAGTCAACAATTGCCGTTTAAGGCATCGGCTGAATATGAAGCAAAAGTTGATTTGTCGTTTAAACACAAGCCCGGTCAGAATATCGACACCTTTCGTTA
>JAJTHV010000158.1 GCA_021300095.1 Flammeovirgaceae bacterium
ATGATAATCTTCACCGCAAAATTGCAGAGAAGGTTCCTGGCACCGATTGGAAATATTTCGTCTATGATAACCGTGATCAGCTTGTACTTTCACAAGATGGAAATCAAAGGCTTATCAATCAATATTCATTTACAAAATATGATGACCTAGGGCGCCCGGTTTTGTCGGGGCTTACAACCATTACCGGCACAATAGATCAAGTGAGAGCCACTGTGGACAGTCAAACTATTCTCCACGAGCAAATCGGCACTAGTGTTTTGGGCTATACAAATAATGCATATCCTAGTGTAATTGACCCCAATGCATACTTGGTTGCTACTTACTATGATAACTATTCTACTTGTGTGGTATGTCAAGACCCCAATTTCCAATTTGTGCCTAGTGAAACTTGGCAGACAACATCAAACGAGCCCTTTCAAAAATTCGATCGAGTGTCGGGTAAAACCGTTGGCTCGAGTGTGAAAATTTTAGGTACTAACAATTGGTTGAATACTGTTACATATTACAATCGCCATGAGCAGGTAATTCAAACGATAGGTTCCAATCATTTAAATGGAAGGGATAGACTATCAATTTTGTATGATTTTAGTGGAAAGAAATTGGAAGAGCTGCACACTCTTGCCAACTATAATAGTGGAGGCATTTCCTCCCAACGCAAAAGATTTGACTATGACCATGCAGGTCGGTTGACAAAAGTATATCATCGGTTAAATAATCAAGGAGAAATAATCTTGTCGGCATTGGAGTATAATGAATTAGGGCAAGTGGTTAAAAAGAAACTGCACAGCGAAAATGATGGCACTACCTATTTACAAGCCCTCGATTACCGATACAACATCCGTGGATGGATGACAAACCTTAATACAACCGCACCGGAGGTTGGCGATCCGCAAGAGGATTACTTTGGTATGGACTTGAATTATAATACTGCCATTGCCAATGCAGGTAATTCCACACGAGCGGACGGATTGGTCTCGGCCATCAAGTGGAAAAATGATTTGAGTGGTAAACAACGTTTATACAATTTTGGATACGACAACCTTAAGCAACTATCCAGTGCCACTCATAAAATGAGTGCCACCGGAGGCTCATCGTGGGGCAGCGAAAATGATTTTTATAATGAAGCGGGGCTTAGCTATGATCTGAATGGCAATATCAAAACTCTTTCTCGAAACACAGGCTTCTTTAACGGAACCAACAATGTAGCCGAATCGATTGATCAGCTTACATACAACTATGGAAATGGCGGCAATCAACTTCAATTTGTAAAAGAAAATAGCACGACCTCCAATAAAGACCTTGGCTTTAAGGACGGTGGAACAAATACCACAACAGATCCAGACTATTCTTACGATGCCAACGGTAACGTGACCAAAGACCAAAATAAAGCCATCACAAGTATTACCTATTATTTTAACAACCTACCCAAGCGAGTGACTTTTGCCGATGGCTCCTATTTAGAAAACATATACGATGCTGCCGGCATAAAATTGACCCAACTCTATTTTAAAGCTGGTATTACCACTACCACCGATTATGTAGGAAGTATGGTTCTACTAAATGGTCAAGTGCTATTATTAAACCACGAAGAGGGAAGAATAACAGCACCAACTTACAGTAATTTAATTGAAAATAAGGAAGCATCTAGTTTAGATGGATTCACCGCATCAAGTGCATCTGTTTCATTAAGTACGCTTGGCTCGAGCGGGCAGAACTATGTCGTAGCAACGACTACAGCTACTTCTGGCGCACTAGGAGTTTATCCTATTAAAACGACACAAGGAAACACCTACACGGTGAGAGCAGGTGATACATACACCGTCTCGGTTTTAGGCTATCAAACAGCGGTTGACAATATAACGTGGACAAATGTTGTGAATGCAACGCTGGATGCTGGTGTAGCCATCTACCCAAGTCCTGCAACCACTACCTGGGGCAGTGGTGCATCATCGCTTGACCGACTGCAGGCTGGTGCCAACGGATGGGTAGAATTTAAAGCCCTTGCACAGGAACAGGCCATAGGTCTTTCTGAGAATGATGTTAATGCGAATTGGCAGTCCGTTCAATACGGTTTTTTTGTTACGGGTTCTGGCGCAAGCTACACCTACACCGTTATTGAAAATGGCATTACCAAAACTACGGCAGCTGCATTAACAACAACCGATGTTCTAAGGGTAGAGCGCATCAACAATATAATTTATTATAAAAAGAATGGTACGCAAGTTTACTCATCCGCTACCACATCCACCACCTCTTTAGTGGTAGATATTACACTTAATAAAAGTGCCTACCTGGTAATCCCCAAAATTTCCTTTGCCAAACCTGCCGCAGGATTAGAGGCCAGTTTGTATTTAAATTCTAACATAGGTACACCAAGCGAGTTGGCAAACGTATTCAATGTAAAATTGCCCAATCAATATAGTAATGAAACTTTCTCCAGTTTCTCGTTTACGGTTCCTACAGGTATGACTTCAGTTACCGTAGGTATTAAATGGAACTATGGCGCAGCTATTGGCAGCACTGCCTACATAAACAGAGTAGCTTTATATAAAACCAACTTTGAATACAACTATTTCTTAGA
>JAJTHV010000079.1 GCA_021300095.1 Flammeovirgaceae bacterium
AAATAAATTTTATATGATTTTTCAATATATTTGATAAGATTAGATACTCTATATGTTCCGTTTTTTGGTGTTAGCGGTTTGCGTGGCAAGTGTTTCTGGAGTTTTTGCTCAGCAATCCAAACTTGAAATTTATTTTAATCAAGTTCGTGCCGGAAAATATCCTTCAATTCCCACAGAGATTACCAAGCCGGAAAACGCATCCAATGCTTTGAGTGTATTGAATGGATATTTAAACGACTCAATCGTTTTTGTGAGGCAGCGCGCAGCCTCCGTATCGAGATATATCGGCACTCAATCTAAAGTGAATGCGGTGCGCACGAAGGCTGTAGATCAATTAGTAATGGCAGCCAAAGATAAAGACAATGGCAATGTGGGTGCTGCACTTCTATACCTTACTGAATTTAAGAAAAAAGACTTTACTAAGTCTAATCAGGACACACTCTACTCAATATTTAAACGGAAGCAGGCACATCTCAATATTCTTATTCGGTTGATGGGCTATCTGGAAATCCAAACTTCCAAAAATGATTTATACAATTTATCGCAAGATCAAAGTCTTGGGCGAAAAGATCGCTGGACCGCCATGCTGGCGCTTGCGCGAATGAATGATGAACAGGCCATAACCGATGTACTCAACCGAGTGAAACGTATGCCACTAACAGATGCAGTGGTTTATGATATTTTTCCTGATTTAGTTTTTACTCGGAGACCAGAAGCGATTTCTTTTTTAGTGGAAGCCATTTATAGCGATGCTAAAAATTGTGAGTCACCAAATTCTGATAATGCGGAACGAATTCCCTGCGCCTATCGCATTATGGAAATGCTAGCTCCTGTTATTGAGAATTATCCTTTAAAGCAAAATGCAAGCGGAGATATTGAGACAACCGATTATACAGGTGCCCTGCAACAAGTAAGAAATTGGTTTAAGAGTTATACAAACTATTCGATTTTAAGAGATACCTATTAATAATGTCTGTCGTGCAGTATACGAGTTGTGATATGAAAAGACTCTTTATCCTATTTGGGATTTTTTTATGGAGTGTTTCCGCATTTGGCCTTGACGTACGCGATAGCTTAAACGTAAAAGCCCGATTAGACTCTGTACTTTCTTCAGGAATTACCCCAGCTAATGCCATTCCTGATTTTTTGGAAGAAGGTCTATTGGCAGAAATAGATCAAAATGACTCCATACTTCAGAAGATTGAATTTGCAAGATCCATTCTTGAACAAGTTCGAAAAGCACAAAACTTCATTAAGACAATTGATGCCAATACTAAATTTAGTCTTCCGGTTGGAATAAGTAAGACCATTGCGGGTATCAATTACGATGTGGCAATTTATGCTGTCAGACTCAAGCCGCTCTATGCAGAATTGGATGTAGTGATGCAAATTGAAATCCCACAGAATGGAAAGGAACTCACCTTCATGGCAAGAGGAATCAAACTATCGAATCAAGGTGGTATTGTTGGTGATGTTACGCTTCAACTGATTGGTGACTACGGAATCAATTTTAGTGGAGATAAAATTCAGTTAATTATTAAGGGCGGATCTAAGGAGCAGTTAGGAGGTACGTATGCAAAAATAGACTGCGATGGATTCAAGGAGATTGGTTTAGATGCCAGTGTTGTTTTTTCACGCGATTTGCTGCTTCCTGAAAATTTAAATGGCACCGTGCAACCGGAAGGACGCGTAACAACCTCCTTTCAATCAATTATAAGCAATTGGAATGATTTATTAGTGCAGGTAAGCTTGCCAAATTTTCAGGTAAAGGGACTGACAGGATTTGGATTCACTGTGGACCAGGCCGTCTTTGACTTCAGTGATTTGCGCAATTCACCAGCAGTAATTTTCCCGAAGGGATATACGAGCACGCAAATGCTGCCGGATAATCAAAACTTATGGCGCGGATTTTATGTACGACAACTTTCAGTGAGACTGCCGCAGCAATTTAAAAGTAAAGATAACGCACGTACTTCGCTTTCAGCCTACAACATGATCATCGATCAACAAGGCGTGTCGGGTTTGTTTGAAGGAAAGAAATTGATTGCACTTGATAAAGGTGACATGAGCGGATGGGCGTTTTCACTGGATTCATTGGGAATAGAATTGCAAGCCAATCAACTCGTGCAAGCTGGCTTCAATGGAGGAATTGTGATTCCTATTTCAGGAGAGCAAAAATCATTTGACTACAAGGCAATCATTAATGGTGATGATAATTATCTGTTTAATGTGGTTGCCAAAAGCGATATGAGTTTCCCGATGTTTCAGGCAGCTAAGGTGGATATCTATCGTGGATCATCTCTAGAAGTTCGCGTGTTGAACGGAACATTTTTACCAAAAGCAAATTTGCATGGGCGCATGAACGTCCAAGCAAAACTGAGTGATGGAGGACAGGGAGTTGAATTGGCTGATATTCGGTTTGAAAATTTACGAATTCAATCGGTGAAGCCTTACATTCAAGTTGGAACTTTCTCTTTTGGCTCAGAAGCCCTTCAACAAAAAATGGCGGGCTTCCCAGTGAGCATTGACAAAATTGGACTTCGCAATATAACGGACAAAGAACTCGGCTTAGATTTTAATCTAAAGCTAAATCTCGTTGGAGAAAGCAATGGCGCTTTCGCTGCCGATGCAGGGTTAACAATCGTAGGTAACATGGGTACCGAATCAGGAATCCAAAATTGGCGATTTAAAAGTATTGATGTAAGAGAAATTGCTGTCGATATTAATGGTGGAGCCTTTAAGTTTAAGGGTCGATTGATATTCTACCGCAATGACAAAGCGTATGGCGATGGCTTTAACGGCATAGTAGATGCCGACTTTGCTTCGATGGTGAAAGTGAAAGCGTCCGCCATCTTCGGAAACGTAAAAGGCATGCGCTATTGGTATGCGGATGCGATGGCAGATTTTAAACCTGGCATTCCTATTTTCCCGGGTGTGGCAATAAGTGGTTTTGGAGGAGGCGCCTACTTCGCTATGAAGATGGACAATGCAGGAGGCAGCGAACTGGGCAAGACGGCTTCCGGAATTATTTATGTTCCGTCTGAAAACGCTGGCTTGGGATTGAAGGCATCAGTTGCAATTAGTTCATCACCAACGGCTGAAGCATTTAATGCCGATGCTACTTTTGAAATTTCATTTTTCAAAGGTGGAGGTGTCAGATATATGGCGTTTATGGGAAATGCATTCATTGCAACATCGACCATGGATAACGTGCTGGGAAAAATTCAAGCATCTACGGGGAAATTGTTGAGCACACTGAAGAAATCGGAAGCGAATGTTACGTTCGCTAATGGTTTATTAAGTGCAGGTCAAGTGGACAATTCAATGGCAGAACAGATTCATGGACCTGTTGGAACATCTGCCGGCAAGCGCGGAGCTATTTCGGCACGCGTATTTATAAGTTACGATTTTGAAAACAGAGTACTGCACGGAAATTTCAATGTGGGCATTGATGTGGCCAGTGTTATTACCGGGGGTGGAGAAGCTGTTCTTCATTTTGCCCCTAGTGAATGGTACGTGTACATTGGAACGCCCGATAACCGATTCAATCTCGGGTTTGGTGTAGGCTCTATCAAAGCAAGAGCTGATGCTTATTTTATGGTAGGCACAAAAATACTCGGTAGTCCACCACCACCAGAAGCGGTGTCGCGCATTTTGGGCGGCCGCGATTTCAACTACATGAAAGACTTGAATGAGATAGGCACCGGTGGTGGCTTTGCATTTGGTTCGTCATTTAGTTTCAATACAGGCAAGCTTAATTTTTTGATTTTCTATGCACGTTTTGAAGCAGGAATTGGCTTCGACATCATGCTGAAAAATTATGGCGATGTGCGATGTGAAGGCAGTAGTGAACGGATTGGCGTGAATGGTTGGTATGCGAATGGTCAAGTGTATGCCTACTTTGAAGGAGCTGTTGGCATTCATGTGGACTTATTTTTAGTGAGCGGTGATTTTGAAATTTTAAGTATTGGCGCAGCCGCGATCTTGCAAGCCCAATTCCCCAATCCATTTTGGATGCAAGGCACTGTTGGAGGAAGGTTCAGTATTTTGGGTGGGTTAGTATCGGGCAGTTGTAGTTTTCAAGTTACGCTTGGTGATAAGTGTAAATTGGTGCAGAAGCAGCAAAACGTACTGAGTGGCATACGCGTGATTTCTCAGGTTACGCCTGCGCAAGGAGAAAAAGAAGTAAACGTATTCAATGCTCCGCAGGCGGTGTTTAATATGGCAGTAAACAAGGAGTTTAATGTCAGCGATAAGCAAATCGGAAAAACGGTTCAGCGTTCTTTCCGGATAAAACTTGAACAATTCAAATTTACAAGCGAAGGAAAAGAGATAACCGGAGCTATGCAGTGGAACGAAGCGAAGGATGTAGTTGCTTTTAATCCTATTGATGTTCTTCCTCCTAAAAAAGAAATTAAGGCAATTGTTGAAGTGAGTTTTGAGGAGAATAAAAATGGAGTTTGGACACAGGTTTTATTTGAAGGAAAACGTGTGACAGAAAAATTGGAAACCACGTTTAACACCGGCACCGCCCCCGACTACATTCCTCATTCGAATATAGATTATACCTATCCTGTCATCGGGCAATTGAATTATTACAAAGACGAAACCCGCGAGGGATATATCAAATTAAAGCAAGGACAGCCTTATTTATTTGAACCGGGAGCAGAATGGAATCAGGTAGGAAGATTTACATCAACTTCGGGTAAAAAATCTGACTTTGGATTTGCTTACAATGCAGGACTAATAACATTCGCAACACCCAATGATTTGCAAAACAATCAAATCTATGCTTTTGAATTATTGAACGTGCCCAAGCAAGCATCCGGTGCTGTCGATCGAAACGTAGCTGAACAAAAAACAAATCTGGCGGTAGCCGGTGAAAATACAAATACAGAGATCAAAACGAAGAAGGCTGAAGGTAATTTGACGGAATTAGAAGAGAAGGCAATTTTTACGGCTACGATTCGATCGAGTAAATATTCCACTTTTAATCAAAAGATTACAGCTCAAAAATTGTCTCAAACATACAGAGTTTTACGGGTTTTATGGAGAGTACATAGTTTAAAGACATCTTTTGATATAGATGAACCATTTGATAAAATAGAACTATATGGAAACAGCTATTCTAGGAATAAGCCGCTAGTTTCTTTTGTGGCTGATGTTTCTGATAATCGATATTATAACCAAGAAATATATCCATTGATTTATGAGGGATATCCGATAGATGGTAAAATCACTATTTCAAATAGAATACCGGCAGAATTAGGCGTGCCTCCTTTGAGTGGTTTACAAATTATTCAAAGTCCTGATAATTTCGAAATGAACCTTACTGATCCAATGAATTCATTTTCTTCTTTTCAGCAATACTATTGGTATGATTTATCATATTACATGAATAATGATTTATTGGAAATTCAATATAAAGCGGCAAATCAATACCTCGCTAAAGGCATCACAAGTCCAAGAATAGAGAAAATACTGTGGAGCCAGTTTCCAATCATGTTAAAAGGAGCCTACAAGGTCAATGTACAGTATACTCTTCCGAACAAGCCGGCTATCAATTCTTTTAAACAAGTGATTTTGGAAAATCCTATAGGTGATTAATGAGTAAGATGAAGAAAACAGTCTTTACCATATTGTTAATTGTCTTTGTTAGCTTGCAAGGTATTTCGCAACAACAAAGGTCAATAAAACTTTTAGCAAAAGTAAAGTCGAATTCAATTTGGTTAAGGTGGGCTCCTAATGATCCGACAACATGGATTATGGGAAATACCAATGGTTATCAAATAGAAAGATATACGATCGTAAGAGGAAATACTTTGTTGAGTAAACCTGAGAAAGTAATCCTTCAAACCATTCGACCAAAGCCTGTGGAGCAATGGCAAGAAGACGCCTCGGTTAACAGATATTCGGCAATAGCAGCTCAAGCTATTTATGGAAAGACATTTCAAGTGAAAGTGTCAAACACGAGCGATCTTGCTCAGGTTATCAACCAATCACGCGAGCAGGAGCAGCGGTTTTCATTTGCTTTATTTGCCGCAGATCAATCTTTCAATACAGCAAAGCTTTCAGCACTTGGCTTTCAGGATGGTTCTGTTAAGATAGATGAGCGATATCTGTATCGTGTAAGCGTTCTAATAGGTGATGAGAAGGCTAAATCAGATACAGCTTTGTTTTATATCGGGTTGAAGGATAGTGTAAGACAAACAGCGCCTATTAGTTTACAAGCTAAGTTTGGTGATAGACATGTTCAATTACGGTGGCCGCGTTTTGCGGTGGAAAGAGAGTATACTAGTTTTATTGTAGAGCGTGCAGAAGCGAAAGGTGAATTCAAACGGATTAATAAACTTCCTTTGATTAATACACTTGCCAAAGAGGAGACGCACTTTCAGGCGATGGACTCATTACCCCAAAATGGAGTCGAGTATTTGTATCGCATCAGGGGAATGGATGCATTTGGTGATGCTGGTCCAGAATCCGAAAGAGTAGCTGGAAAGGGCTTCAAGTTACTGAATGCAACCGCAGCTATTAAAAGTGCCAGAGAAAAGAATGAAATGATGGTGATTAATTGGGAATCATCAGGTGATCGAAATAGCATTACGGGATTTAGTGTTGAAAGATCCCGAACGGTTAATGGCACGTTTGAGGCGATAAACCAAAGTGTTTTAAGTTCAATGACTTTTACATACATGGACGACAAGCCATTAAGTACAAGTTATTACCGAATCAAAGTATTGGGAGAAAACGGACAAGAGAATTTTTCTTTTCCATATTTAGCGCAACTCACAGACAGTGTTCCACCCTCCCCGCCAAAAGGATTGAGAATAGTGATCGACACTTTAGGTGTTGCGAAACTTACTTGGACTCCTAATCAGGAGAGAGATCTATTAGGGTATCGAGTTTATCGTTCGAATTTTGCTAAGTCAGAATATTCGCAAGTAAATAGAGATCCTTTTCTCCAAGCTTCATACCTCGATTCGGTTAACATTAACCGACTTGACTCTAAAATTTATTATAAATTGGTTGCTGTCGACCGTAGGTTTAACCCATCTGATTTTTCTGAGCCAGTAGCAGTTGAATTGCCCGATATTGTCCCTCCACTTCCGCCAGTCATTGAATCAATCCGTTCAACTTCGAAAGGGGTAAGAATTAGTTGGGTGCCAAGTGCGAGTGATGATGTGGTTGCTTATCGAGTGCTAAGACGTTTACTAGCTTCAGCATCTTGGGATACACTTAAGATACTTCGCGCCCAAGATTCTCTTGTGTTTAATGATAAGAGTTTAGTATCAGGAAAAGAATATCAATATAGTATCATCGCTATTGATAAATCAAAATTAAAGTCACCACTTTCTCATCCAGCAACAGGTCGAATAGTTAACAACCTCATCAAACCTGCTATTATTGATTTCAAGGTAGAAATTGACAGAAACGAAAAGAGTGTCACCTTGAGTTGGAACTACAACGAATTAAATCTTACCAAGTTTTTGATTTATCGTTCTGTCAACGATGAACCTTTGAGTTTGTACAAATCAGTGTCAGGCAATAGTTTTAGTTGGAAGGACGTAAATTTGAGAATGGGGGATAATTATGTTTATAGATTAAAGGCATCATTTAAAAACGGGTTGGAAAGTGAGTTTTCGGAACCAGTACTAATAACTTACTAAAGTGGCAAAGTTTTTATTTATACTATTTTTCTTTTTGACTTTTTTAACCAAAATTCAAGCACAGACTTATCAAGTTTCCATGGGGGGGTTTTCGGGGTCAGCAGTTTACAGCCCATCAACTTATTACGTATCTGGACCTTTCGGAACTATTTCGAGTAGTTCTGGTAGCATTATTGTTCCGTCACCTCCCACTTCTTTTAGCATTGATTTTACAGGGCCGTTTGGTTTATGTTCGAAGTCTGCGCCAATATCTGCCACTATTTGTGGAGGTTCAGGTAGCTGGAGTTCAATGAACGGCTCATGCGGAGGGGGTGGGAATTCTGCAGGAATAAGTGCGACAGTCTCGCCAATTTTAACTATATCTGGTTCCTCTAGCGGAACGTATTGTGTTGATCAGAATATAACATTGAATGCCTCCCTAGGCTTTGGTTCTTACACATGGTACTATCGAGTTCAATCATCGGGTACCTGGATTCCTTTTACGACTAACAGCAGTACAACTTATTCATTTGGAATTCAGGATGTATTTGGCGCTTCGTTTACTTCTTATCTCAATCAGAATATTTATTTCGGTTATGGGATTAGTGGTTGTTCGATGGGACCAATTTCAGCTAACACATATGTTTTCTCTCCGCGTCCGATAAAGGCCATTGCGTCAATTAAAACGGATATCACATGTGTTGGAGCAAATAACGGCACATTAACAGTTACAGGCTTCGATAGACCTTGGGTTTCTGGTGAATCAATATCAGCAACGCATCTTTATACAAGCAATAACCCTTTGACTACACCTGCTTATAGCAGCAATAATAGCCTTACCGTAACCGGCGTAGCCCCCGGCTCTTATTATATTTTACTAGAGAGCAGTATAACTCCGTGTTTAACTGCGAAGGTATTTTCTGACGCTACCGTTACTTTTTCCAATCCCCCCGCCCTTTCTGCCAGCGGTTCTATAACCTCGAATTACAATGGTTCTCAAATAACTTGCCCTACTTCTGCAGATGGAATTATTACAATTACAGGAGGAGGTGGTACGGGTACTTTACAGTATAGTTTAAATTCTGGTGCTTATCAGGCTAGCAATGTATTTGCTGGCCTTGGTGTAGGTACTTATATCATTGGAATAAAGGATGACAATGGATGCCTTTTAACGTCAACGCCATCAGTTACTATTTCTCCCCCATTACTTGTAACAATTGGAGCATCATCAAAGACAGATGTGCTATGCAATGGAGGAAATTCGGGAACTATAACCCTTACACCAAGTGGAGGAGTTGGTGGTGGAGTAATAAGCAATTATCAATATAGTAGAAATAATGGCGCAACTTATCACGCAGGAAATACCTTTACTAACTTAACTGCAGGTGTTTACCAACTTAGAGTAAAAGATCAAAATGGATGTGAAAGCGGAACATTGGCTGTTGAAGTGTTTCAGCCAGCATTGATAAATTCAGGTAGCTTAACAATCATTCACCCCCAATGCGTTGGAGCCACTTCAACTACAGGCTCCATCACCATCACCGGAGTATCCGGTGGCACCCCCGGATACACATGGCAAATTTTTAATCTTTCCAACGTGGCTGTGTCAGCTTCATCCGCGGTTGCAAATTCAATCAATGTATCTGGAGGAACCTATTACGCAAAAGTCACAGATGCAAATGGCTGCTCGGTGAACACATCCAATTTTGTCGTGAATGCTCCGATAGCAGCAAGCTATACTTCTATCCCCGCAAGTTGCGCAACCGTCAGCGATGGATCACTCACCATTACCGGAGTGACAGGAGGAAATGGCTCGTACACGTATTCCATCAATAATGGTGCGTTTGGCGCAAGTGCTACTTTTTCTTCGTTAGCGACTGGTGCTACGTATGTATTAAAAGTAAAAGATGGGAATGGTTGTGAGTTTACCATCAACAACACAGCGGTTGCGTTACTTCCATCTATTACCGGCACTATTTCACAAACTGCTTTTATCAACTGCTTTGGTCAATCTACCGCTTCTATTTCCGTTACGCCTTCTGGTGGCACTGCGCCATACACTTACACATGGTCAAATAGTGTTACTACTCAAAACAATCCGAACATACCCGCGGGGAGTTATAACGTGACCATTACAGATAGTAAAACATGTACAGGCACAGCAAGTATTTCTGTTAGTCAACCCACGGCATTAACAGTTACGCCCAGTGCAACCAACATCAGTTGCAAAGGCGGCAATAATGGAAGTATTAACTTAGTCGTAAACGGAGGCACGGGCTCAAAAACTTTTCTCTGGTCAAATGGTGCAACCTCTCAAAATATTTCGGGCCTTGCACCTGGAACATATTCTGTCGCAGTTACAGATGCGAATGTCTGTATCAACAATACCACAAGCGTAACTATTACTGAACCAGCTACCCCTGTAACAATATCTCTTCAATCAAAAAGTAATGTCAGTTGTTTTGGTTTATCGAATGGCAGCATTCTGGTAACAGCATCCGGAGGAACAGGAACCATCATATACAGCAAGGATGGCACCAACTTTCAACCAGGTGCTAGCTTTACAGGTCTCGCTCCCGGCAACTACACCATCACAGCGAAAGATGCAAATAATTGTACGCAAGTAACTTCATCCATTAGTATTACACAGCCATCTACGGCACTGGCAATTTCTGGTATAATAAAAAATAATCCATTGTGTAATGGAAATGCTAATGGCAGTTTGGTCGTATCAGTTGCTGGTGGTATAGCACCCTATCAATATTCCATGGATGGAACAAATTTTCTTTCCTCCAATACAATTAGCGGATTGTCATCCGGCAATTATGTGGTGACTGTAAAAGATGCAAATAATTGTACAGTAGTTTCTGCTTCTCAATCATTAATCAACCCTGCCGCACTCGCTGCTACGGTCATAGCTTTGCCGCAAAGTTGTTCTGCCATCGTAGACGGACGATTGACCGTTTCTGCATCAGGAGGAACGGGCACATTACAATATTCCATTGATGGAACAAATTTTCAGACCAGTTCGGTTTTTAACGGATTGCTCGCTAACAATTACACCGTCACTATAAAAGATGCAAACAATTGTCCCATTACCCGATTGGCAACAATTACAACAGTGAGTGCGATTTCAGGAACGATTTCTCAAACAGCCTTCATCAATTGCTTCGGGCAAAGTAATGCCGCACTCAATCTTTCTGTATCAGGTGGAACAGCACCATTTACTTTCCTTTGGAGCAATGGAGCAACCTCGCAGAATGTTAGTTCGCTGGCAGCGGGTAATTATTCAGTAGTCATTACAGATTCAAAAGGCTGCGCAGGTTCAGCCAGTTTTTCAGTGACACAACCTGTTGCGCTAAGTGCATCCACCACTACTTCAAATTATAACGGGTTTGGTGTAAACTGTAATGGTGCTGCTACTGGTTTTATAAATTTGACTATTGCAGGGGGAACAGCACCCTACTTCTACGCATGGTCGAATGGAGCAACTGCTAAAGATATTTCAGGTTTAACAGCCGGAACGTATACCGTAAACATAATGGACTCTAAAGGTTGTTCTACCATAGCGTCTACTACCTTAACAGCTCCAACTACGGTTACGGTGGCACTCACAAACAAAACAAATGTGACCTGTAATGGTGGAACCGATGGAGCTGTCACGCTCAGCGCTGCGGGTGGCACCGGAGTTTATAATTATTCAAAAGATGGAATCGCTTGGCAAGCGAGCAATACATTTACTGCTTTACCGCAAGGATCTTATACATTTTTGGCAAGAGATCAGAATAACTGTAATAGCCCAACCCCATTAGCGGTATCCATTACACAACCGGCTGTGATCACAATCACTTTTTCCGGATTTCAAAATGCAAACTGTGGTGCAGCTGATGGATCTGTGCAAGCGATAGCATCCGGTGGAACAGGTGCATTGACTTACCAGTGGAAAGATCAGGCAAACAATGTCGTTGGCAATTCTTCAACTTTATCAAATGTCGTTAGCGGTAGTTATACGGTAACGGTTACCGATCAATCTTCGTGCTCGAAAACATCCGCTACATCTGTAGGCTCCAATGGGGGTGCTGTATTTACGGTGGGTTCACTCGTAAGCACTTCCTGTTTTAATTCTACTGATGGGAAAGCGCAAGTAAATATTTCAAGTGGAGTAGGTCCGTTCACAATCACGTGGAGTAGCGGAGAAACAGGAACTTCAGCCATTCAATTACCGGGCGGTAGTAATTCAGTTACTGTAAAAGATGCTGGAAATTGTTCGGTGTCATCCACTTTTACAATTCCATCACCAACAGCAATATCATTGAGTGCTATCACTAAAACCTCTCCAGACTGTGTTGGCGGAAATAATGGTAGTATCCAAGTGACAGCGGTGGGAGGAAATGGTGGTTATTCTTATCAATGGAATGGAGCCAGTGGAACCAATGTTCTTTCCGGAATTGCGAGTGGCACTTACACACTACAAATAAACGATTCTAAAAATTGTTTGTTGAGTCAAGCGATTACACTTAACGACCCGGCTCCAATAGCCATTGCTACCGTCAATCAGATAACTCCTTCCTGTGCGTCAGCAACAGATGGAAGTATTCAAGTTTCTGCTTCCGGTGGTAATGCAGGCTTCACCTATTCCTGGAATACCGGAGCAACAGGCGCATCCATTAATGGCTTGGTGGCCGGCACCTACACCGTTACAGCAAAAGATGCTAAGAATTGCACGCAAGTAAAATCTATTACATTGACAGCTCCATCTCTTCTCAATTTATCTATTGTCAATTCAACACAAGTAAGTTGTTTTGCTGGCGCGAATGGAAGTGTTACTCTTTCTGCTTCGGGAGGAACAGGAACGTATGAATATTCCATCAACGGTGGAAGCACGTGGCAAACATCGTCTACTTTTACCGGCTTAGCAGCAAACACTTTCACTGCATCTACAAGAGATAGCAATGGCTGTATCGGAACAACGAGTGTTTCCATCACACAGCCAACTGTTTTATCGAGCACGATTAGTTCAACTACCAATACCACTTGTGGATTAGCAAATGGATCTGCAACAGTTTCCGGTTCGGGCGGTACTGCACCATATACCTATCAATGGTTCAACGCAGCTAATCAATTAGTAGCCTCTACCAACACATTGCAAAATGCGAGTCCCGGCAACTACCAGGTAATAACCACCGATGCAAATTCATGTACATTCACAACAGTAGTTACGGTCGCTCCATCTGCGAATGTAAGTTTTTCAATCTCCAATGTGACTGCAACAAAATGTTCAACCTCTTCCGATGGATCGGCACAGGTTTCTAATGTAGTGGGCAAAGCACCTTATACTTATTTGTGGTCGAGCGGGGAGACAACGATTGCCGCTACGCAATTAACTGCCGGCACCAATACAGTAAAAGTAACAGATGCCGATGGCTGTTCGTTGCAACAGACTTTTTCCGTCACTTCTCCTTCGGCTATTTCTTTAATCGCTGAAACTATTTTTTCACCTGTTTGCGCAGGAGGTAATGGCTCGATACAAGTTACTGCCGCAGGCGGAACAGCTCCGTACTCATTTCAATGGAACGGTAATTCTGGAACTTCATTTATCCAAAATATCAAAGCAGGCAATTATCAATTGGAAGTGAAAGATGCCAATGGATGTTCCTTTACCAAATCGTTTGCAATGACCGATCCCCCTGCGTTTACGATCGATTTAGGGCCTGATAAAAAAATATGTACTGGAGGTACATTAACCATTACATCACCCATCGATGCCGCAGATTATTTGTGGACATCTTTAGCGGGTTTTAACAAAACAGGAAAACAAGTTACATTGACACAACCAGGCGTTTACAAACTTCGGGTAACGAACAACAATGGTTGTATTGCTGAAGATTCATTCGAACTCACCACATCCAATGATTTGTTGAAAGCCGACTTTTTGATGGCACCACAAGCTCATGTAAATGATACAATTATTGTCATCGATATTAGTTGGCCACTGCCGGATCAGATTACCTGGTCATTTCCAACTGAGGCCACTGTCATTTTACAATCGCAGGATTATTCATCTATTTTATTTAAGAAGGAAGGAATTTATCCGGTGAAGCTGACCGCCAAATTAGCCGAGTGTCAGAGCGAATACACCGCATCAATAGAAATACTTAAAGCAGGAGAAACAGGCGGAGGATCGGGAGGTGGTAGCACGGACTTAATCAAACTGCTACAAGCATTTCCGAACCCAACAGCACAGGGCTTCATCAATTTAAAATTAGAATTAAATGAAGTGGCTCCCGTGCGCGTGCGGTTGGTGAGTTTAGAAGGTAATGTGATCGTCACGGATTTTAGTGATAGCGGTAAGGATGCATACGATTTTGAAATAACATTGCAAGGTGTAGCACCGGGTGTTTATTTTTTATTAGTAGATGTAAAAGATCAAAAACGAGTGGTGAGGATTGTGATTTTATAATTACCAGTCCTTGGTCACTGGTCAATAGTCAATATTGTAACTATTACCAATGACCATTGACTAATGACTTTTGAGAATTAATAAAAGGAAATGAAGAGATTAGTACCATATCATAGTTATGCCACAGGCCTAAGACTAGCCTGTTGCATCCTTTTGATTGGTACATTTTTTCGATCAGATGTTTACAGCCAAAATCTGGAGACCATCGGCAAAGAGAAACCGATAAAATTATCAGGTGGTGTTTCGTTGAGTCAGATTGGCTATGCCGCCAGTGGAATCGACAGCAGGCGCGATCCCTATTCGTACTACGCTACCGGAAATTTAAATGTGAGTTTGTATGGTTGGAGTATTCCGTTGAGCTTTAGTTACTCTAATCAGGGAGTTTCATTTCAGCAACCCTTTAATCAATTTTCGATGCATCCCACCTACAAGTGGATAACGCTTCATGCCGGATTCACTAGTATGAATTTTTCGCCTTACACTGTTGGCGGTCACTTATTCAGTGGAGTTGGGGTAGATGCCAATCCCACTAGTAAATTAAGAATCAGTGCGCTCTATGGTCGCTTTTTAAAAGCTGTACAGCCCGACACAGCGGCCGGATCAAGAGTACAAGCTGCGTATGATCGTTATGGATATGGCATGAAGGTTGGCTATGGAGATGGAAAAGATTTTGTGGAAGCGATTGTGTTCCGCGCACAAGATGAACAGCAATCGATTCGCTTCGTACCCGAGACACAAGGCATCTTGCCACAGGAGAATTTAGTTCTGGGGTTTACCGGAGGCAAATCATTGTTCCAAAAATTATTACTACGATTTGAGTGGGCAACCAGCGCGATCACCCGAGATACGCGCGCAGGTCAAACTACCACCGAAAATCCGTTGGGTAATGTGGGCGGACTTTTCACTCCTCGCACTTCATCATCTTACTACAATGCAATGAAAGCCAATGTCACCTACCAAGGCAATGGTTATTCAGTGGGAATGGGTTACGAGCGCATCGATCCGCAATACCGAACATTAGGGTCTTATTTTTTCAACAACGACTTAGAAAACATTACTGTCAACGCGGCCACTGCATTGTTACAAGGTAAAGTAAACCTGTCTGCCAATGTGGGCACACAACGCGATAACCTCGATGAGAGCAAAGCCACTACCATGAGGCGGGTGGTCACAGCTTTAAATGTAGCCTTTGCACCGTCACAGAAATTTAATTTGTCTGTTTCCTATTCGAGCTTTCAGTCGTTCACCAATGTGCGTTCGCAGTTTGTGGACATCAACCGACTCACACAGTTTGATTTTTTAGATACGCTCAACTTCACACAAATCAGTCAGAACGCCAACATTAATTCTATGTATCAGTTGGGCAACAATAAAAACAGAAGACAAACCATCAGTCTCAATTTAACAGCGCAGGGCGCTTCAGACAAACAAGGACAAGTAGAGCAAAATTCCGGATTGCGTTTTTATAATTTCAATTCATCCTATAGCCTGTCGCTCACGCCACAGAGCTTAACTCTTTCAACATCATTTAATTTAAGTATGAGCGATGGTGTTGCATCGCAGTCACGCACTTTCGGACCAACGGTGGCGGTGACAAAGCAGTTCTTCGAAAAGAAATTACGAACCACGGCTTCGATCTCGCACAATGAATCGTATGCCAATGGTTTGCATACCGGCAGTATTTTAAATGGCAGACTGTCAGGCAACGTGTCGATTAAGAAGAAGCACAATGTTAATTTGAGTACGGTCGTAGTAAATCGAAACAGTGTACAAGAAGGCGCAGCAAAATCCTTCACTGAATTTACTGCCACGCTTGGGTATGTGTATTCTTTTTAATTACTGGTAAATGGTCATTAGTCAATGGTCAATAGACAGTAGTCATAGTCATTTGTAACCATACTTATGACGAATGTTTGGTACAGGTAAACCGTGAGGATATGAGCAAAAACTTGAATGATTTGAAGATTTACAATCAGGCAATGGAAATAGGAGAGAAAGTGTGGCAGGATGTAACCAGTTGGAATTATTTAGAAAAGGACACAGTAGGGAAGCAATTGATACGAGCAGTAGATTCTATAGCGGCAAATTTGAGTGAAGGATATGGCAGATATCATTTTAAAGAAGAAAAGAATTTTGCTTATTATTCGCGGGGTTCACTGTACGAAACAAAGACTTGGTTGACGAAGGCTAAAAACCGGAATCTAATAAGTGAGCAAAGATTTTCCGAGTATTCTGATTCATTGACTATTTTAGTAATAATGCTAAACAACTATATAAAGACGATTGGTCCGAAACCAGACTCGAATGAAATAAATGAACCAATAGAACCTTACGGCTTAAATGACATATAGATAGTCATTTGTCAATAGTCATTAGTAAGACCAGCCACTAACTACTGACGATTGACTGATGACTGATGACTATTGACATATTGACTAATGACTATTGACATAATGACCAATGACTAATGACTATTGACATAATGACCAATGACTATTGACTATTGACATAATGACCAATGACTAATGACCACTGACCATTGACACGAATTAAAACCATATTGTTTTTTTTATTGACGGTGACCTCATTAATGAGTGAGGGTCAGGTCTTCCCCGTCCAATCCACTGTGCAGTTGACGCCTCCGTATTCATTGTATCTGTCGGATTATGCGGCACCGGGCTCGGAGCGATTGAGGGTAACGGCTTTCCTGATTGATGCAACACGTCCCGAACTGAACGTTCGCTTTCGCCTGCGCATCGAGGGCAATGGAATAAAAATTGAAACGAAGCCGGAGTTCATGCCACCGCCTGTTACGTTGTTGGGAGGTGTGCCGTTGCAATTGATTAGCTCTGATCTCGCGGCTTATTTCGATCCGCGCAATTTAAATTTCACTGGCATCACACAAAGAGAGATTGAACAACGCGGAGCATTGCCGGAAGGCCTTTATCAATTTTGTTTTGAAGTAATCGAATACAATCGCGGTGTTAAAATTTCGAATACCGGATGCGCGGTGGCATGGTTGATTTTGAATGATCCTCCTATTGTAAACGTTCCGGCCGACAATGAGAAGATTCGCATTCAAGATCCACAACAAGTTATCTTCCAATGGACACCCCGCCATCGGGGCACACCCAACAGCGCATTCAACGCGGAGTATGATTTTAAGTTAGTGGAAGTTTGGCCGTCCACACGCAATCCCAACGATGCGATATTAACGTCACCAGTTATTTTTCAAACCACAACCAGCGAAACGACAATCATCTATGGCCCTGCGGAAACACCGCTGGAGCCGGGCAGGCGCTATGCCTTTCAGTTGCGCGCACATGCATATGCGGGTGCTGATGAACTAAGCCTTTTCAAAAACAATGGATATAGTCAGGTCTACACATTTGTGTATGGCGATGCCTGTTTGCCTCCTAAAAATATTTTGGTTAGCGATGTAGGTACCACGCGCTTTAATGTGAGTTGGGATGGAGCTTCGAATCAAACGACTTATGCGCTTCGCTTTCGCTTGTCCCCCGTAGCTTCAGCGAAGGGGGACATGTCAACATCAGCGAAGGAGACCCCCCTCTCCTCCGCTAAAGCTACGGAGAGCGCGTGGTACACGAATCAGTCACTTACACCAAATGTAACCGTCAACTCACTGCAGCCAAACACACGCTACGAATTTCAAGTCAATGCCGGTTGTGGCACCTTCACGAGTGACTATTCACTAGTTACCAATGTGACAACGAAAGATAATCCGGGCATTCAATATTCATGTGGTGTTCCGCTTACTCCATTTAATCTGGATCCATCGCAGTTAATCAATAGTTTGAAAGTAGGCGATGTCATTAAGGCAGGAGATTTTGATGTGGTACTCAGTAAAGTGTCCGGCAGCAACGGCACCTTCTCGGGAGAAGGAGTGATTGAAGTTTCGTATTTCAATCAGGCAAAAGTAAAAGCCGAGTTCACCAACATCAACGTCAACAATGAAATGCGAATGGTGAACGGTTACATGAACGTGACCGGAGCCGGAGTAGAAGTGATCCCTGCGGGCGTGATGAATTTAATGGACAATCTGGATGAAGCACTCGCACAAGCCGATAAAGCATTGGATGAATACGAAGCCAACCTTCCTCAACAATTTGATGAAAACGCAGCCGTCACCAGCACACTGATCACCGTGCCGGGCACAGCTACGGTAACGCCCGGTAGCAACGGCAGTGTAGTGATTGTAGATGGAAGCGGAAGGCGCACCGAAGTACCTGCCGGCACTACTGCTTCGGTGGTAGATAGCAGTGGCAAAGGTTACATCATCGACAGTAAAGGAAAAGTACACACCACCACAGCCGCTATTGCGACAGCAGCTGCGAAGCGCGAGTACAACCTGAAGTTAAAATTTGCCGAAGCACAAGATCAGAAGTTTGGCTTTGATGCAAAACGCTATGATCCGATTGCGTCTACTTACACAAAAGTGGAAGACCAATTCCTCTCGTGGAAGTCCGTGGCTACAGGACAGTTGGATAAAGTGCTCGCAACACTGGAAGGAACAGGTATCGACAAATCCAAAATACGCTTTGAACTAAATGGGTCAGTAGTCAATAGTCAATGGTCACTAGTCAATGGTGGCTCCACCTCAATAACCAATGACCAATCTACTATTAGCATTTTAGGTGCCGGAGATGGTGTGGAAAGTGAACTCATCGCTCTCTACGATGCGCAAGCCCCAGTGACCAATGACAATTCACCAGTGACCAAGACCCAAGTCCTAGGCAAACTGAGTGTCATTACCTACGATCAAATTGTTAAAGACTTGGTGATCGTTCCGGTAAATGGAAACAAGTATCCATACAGTGAAGATGCACTGCGCACGCAACTCAATAAAATTTATGGACAAGCAGTAGTGAAGTGGAACATCACCTTCGCTTCTAATTTGGATGTGCCGGGCATTGATCCGTTTGACGATGGCGGCAGCGGACTACTGAGCAACTACAGTCCCGACATGCGCAAAGTAGTGAATGCCTACAAGGCGAACCTACAACCCAACACTTATTATTTGTTTTTAGTAAAGAACCCGAAGAGCAGCACGCTAGCGGGCTTCATGCCACGCAGCAAAGAGTGCGGATTTATTTTCGTGGACAAGAATGGTAGTGAAGAATCCATCGTCCGCACGATGGCACACGAGTTGGGCCACGGAGCATTTAGCCTGCGCCACACATTCTCCGAAGAGAAGAACACATTACCCGAAAAGGGCACCGACAATTTGATGGACTATAACAACGGCAACAAGCTCTTCAAATACCAATGGGATCGGATGAGGTATCCGGAGATTGTGATGGGATTGTTTGAGGATGATGAGGGGGGAGCGATGCGGAAAGATGCGGGATATTTAGCTTTTGAAAAGAAGTTACTTGCTTCGGTAGGAGAAGAATATGATGGATTTTTTAGTTGTATATCCAAAGCATATGAACGGTACGAAGAGGTCAATGATAGATATGGATCAGAAGGGATAGCTTTTTTTGCGGGAACAGTTAATTTTTTCCTTTGCTCCACAAAGAAGGAGAACTGTAGTGCAGATAATCAATTCAATTGTGGATTCACCAATGCATTACTGCAAGAGATAGATTGGATTACGTTGGCTGATGCCGTTGTTGATTTTGAAATTACAAAGGAAGATTTAAAGAGGATACTCGAATGTTTAAAGGACGAAGTTCCGATAGGCAAGGCACCAGGCGATCCCACATTTGAAGAAGCGGTTTTCAAATGTATAACAGGAGTTTCACTTTCGGGTGTTAAAAAAGCAATTGACCCATTTGTAAAGGAGAATTGGGTAGATGAATATTATCAAGGGCAAGCAACAGCTTTTGCGCTCACGCTGATTGGGCCATTTAAGGCAGGGATGCTTAAAAAACTTAAGGAATTACCAAAATTTTCAGGTCAGTTCGCAAAATTGAGCACACTTTCGAAAGCTACAAAAGTGGATGAGCTTATTTCGGCTTCAAGGAAACTTACAGATGGGTCAGGAATTGCCGTTCGTAACTTAATAAACAACTTAAAGTCAAAACTCGGATTTACCCCGAAATCACCGCTAAATTTTACCGGATATAAAGCAAACACGGTTGATGGATTTGTAGATGTGGTTATCCATAACAAGAATGGCAACTTTGTAATAACTGCAGAAGGGGCAATGGATGTTCAGGTATCGGTGGATGAACTAGCATCTATCATTAACCAAACTCCGGATAACAAAACAGTACGTTTGCTATCCTGTAATGACTTGGATGCAGCCAAAGAATTGTCTGCCAAAACCGCCAAGCCTTTTTATGCCAGCGATGGATGGGTAGATTTATATAAAGACGGAAGCGTTCGTTCTGACAAGGATTTTTACAAATTTGAGAATGGTAAACAAATTCTTGACGATAAGATCGCCAAGAATACCAGTGAGATTTCTGGGAAGGAGAAGGTTAGGTTGGGGGAGGGAGCTAAGGGAGGGGTTGATTTTGCTGACTACGTTAAGACACTTAAAACAAAGGTAAATCCAAGAAGAGATTACCCCGATGGGGTTTTTGAAAGGCATGTTACTAGAGATGATATACAATATGAAGCCATTGGAGGTGGCGAGAAAATTTGGGCAGATGGCATTGACGCGGAAAAAAAAGCGCTTTTAGATGCGAAACATAATCCAGGTGAATTCTATACGATTGAAAGCTATAATCAAAAACCATTTCTTTATGGTGATTTAGAAGATGAGTTTAGACGTTACTCAATAATAATTTCAGACAAATCTAACCCTGTTGAAGAACTTGTTATTTTTATAAGCCAGGACAACAAAAGCAGTGTCAAGCTGTTCGAGCATCTAGGTTCCAAATACAAAGTTCCTGTAAAAGTTGAATTGGTTCTGTGGAATCCCTAAACTTAATGCTATGATTGAAACTACCTTTTACATTTTTAATGAGGATGGAATAGTTGTGGGGCAACAGCTCGAAATTTTCTGTGAAGAATTTTTCAAGAGAACATCCTTTAAGTTTAAATTATTAAAAAAGGAAGATATTGATCCACAAAGTACCATCTATAGAAAACTCGTTACCGAAACCTTAGAATATACCTTATTTGACCATGGATATGTAATGAAGGTTGAAGGTAGTATAAAGCAAGCGATAAAACTCCTGAGAGAGATAGATTCAATACTAAGCAGTGATATTTCACTTTTTGTCAGCCCTTCTCAAAGAATTGAAAATTCAATCGATAACAGATTTACTCGAGGGTCCACCGAACAGGAAGTTGCGGAATTTTTAGACGCACAGTTTCGAAATAAGGATTATACTTTGGCATTAGTTAATTCCAATTGAACGAATCCTTCCTCCAGCTATCTATAGTTTGTGTCATTATAAATTGCTGTCCTTCATTTGCAGTTAAGGACATCGAAACAGCTAGTCTAGTTTGCTCTCAAAGGTTACCCTAACCAAAACCCCTCCTTTCCATTTAATAACTCACGAGTTAAAAAACCCCTCAATTAACTCCCATGCAGATGATTTTTATCAGATTCAAAATCGGAGGAAGTCCAACGAATTTATTCATGCGGAGCAACCGCAGCCAATGGTCGGTGCAATCCAACCCGGCTGGTGGAGCGCCCCAAGCTATCCGTAGTTTGTGTTAGTCTAAATTGCTGTACTTAGTTTGCAACTAAGTACATACTGTCAGGTGGTTTTAGGAATAGAACCAAATGCTGTCAACCTGTTTTAGGATAATCATTCATCATTGTCATGCCAATACCGGAACAAGAGAAGAATGTGTCATGCCATAACAGGAATAGCAACTCAAATTGTAAACCCGGTTCAGAGCAATTAAAACAGACAGACTCTTTTAGGAAGGACGAAAACATTTGTAACATTGAATCAGGGTTACATTCAAAACCTGTAAAACACTTTTAGTAATTACCCTTCGAAGTGTCAAGTAATTTTAGGAAGGTTCAATTTGTAGCTGCTGCGCAGGTTTCACAGGCCACCCGCAATCCTTCATCTCCTGCCCGCCACTTTTTATTTCGCACCCGCCCGGTTTCACTTTCTACCCGCCACGTTTTATTTCCTGCCCCCCATCTTTTATTTCCTGCCCTCCATCTTTCATTTCGTACCCGCCACGTTTCATTTCCCACCCGCCAACCTTCACTTTCCGCCCTCCATCTTTCATCTTCAACCCTCCACTTTTTATTTCGTGCCCGCAGCTTTTCACTGGCTGCCCGCCACCCTTCATTTAGCGGAGTTTGCGTAGCACAGTCTATCACTTAAATCATGCAAAGGATCGTATATGACGCATTTTCCAACACGAACATAGTGGATGACATTGGCTAAAGTACTTTACACACCGAAATTCTTAGAGTACAATCCTACCTTAAAAAATAAATTGTGGTCAATTTCAAATAAGCCGCACTCAACGTGCCATGAGCGCATGGGTTACACTTTATATGAGAAATATAGTTGGCGAAAATCTACTCATCGGCCCCAACCTGTCTATGGGGTTCCTGCGTTTGTCAGGTGTGGTCGCCAGTGCGCTTTCTTCTGTCCGTCAATGATAAACAATATACCCGGTAGCGTTAAATCACACCACCAGCTAACCCAACTTTTTCACTAAATTTACTCTTGTTGATTTAGGTGATTTCTTCATGACAAAAAAATACGACATCGTAATTATCGGAGCGGGGCACAATGGGTTGATAGCCGCTACCTATCTGGCAAAGGCCGGTAAAAAGGTACTTGTGCTCGAAGCAAATAACGAAGCTGGTGGCGCTACCACCAGCGTAAAAGTGTTTCCCGATTTTGATGCGCGACTATCGCGCTATTCCTACCTCGTCTCTTTATTACCGGATAAGATTGTCAATGATCTGAACCTTAACTTCAAAGTGTTATCGCGCAGAGTAGCAAGTTATACTCCTTATCATTTTCAGGGCAAGAATAACGGCTTGCACATTTCCAGAATTTGGGATGACCAAACCGCCAACTCGTTTAACCAACTGCCCGGGGGTGAAAACGAATGGAAAGCCTGGCAAAAATTTTATGGGGATATCGAACCGTTTGCGCAGCGCATCGCGCCAAGCATGTTGCAACAATTGCCCACGCGAAATGAGTTGAAGAAGAATATCTGCATTGACGATGTTTGGAACGACCTGATTGAAAACCCGATTGGAGAAACGATTTCCAAACATTTCAAAAATGACATCGTGCAGGGCGTGGTGCTTACCGATGGATTGATCGGCACGTTTACATCGGCATTTACATTACAAGCCAATATTTGTTTTCTCTATCACCTGATCGGAAATGGAAATGGCGAATGGAAAGTGCCGCAAGGAGGGATGGGAGCGCTGGTAAAAGAATTAGAAAGAGTTGCCACCTCCGCAGGCGTAACCATTGCACTGAATAGCCGCGTAACTCAAGTCGTTTCAGATGCGAAAGAAGTAGTCGTAACACTCGAAGACGGAAGCAGTTTCGCATCATCGTATTTGTTGTCCAATGCTGCGCCACCAACATTGGCCAAATTGCGAGGCAAAAATCCGCCATCCAGTTTAGATGGTTCGCAGATGAAAATTAACATGTTGGTAAAACAGTTGCCACGACTGAAATCCGGTGCCGATCCGCGCGATGCATTTGCCGGAACATTTCACATCAACGAAAGCTTTACTCAACTCGAGACAGCTTACGAACAAGCCAAGTCTGGAAAAATGCCGGACAACCTGCCGTTGGAAATCTATTGCCATACGCTGACAGATCCTACCATCCTCAGCGCAGACCTACAAAGCAAAGGCTATCACACGCTAACATTGTTTGGACTTCATACGCCTGCCACTCTGTTTGATAAAAATAATGATGCAACACGAGAGGAAGCATTGAAGGCCGCAATCCAATCGTTGAATCAATATTTAGAAGACCCGATCGAATCGGTATTAGCCAAGTCCAACGATGGCGAGTTAACCATTGAAGCAAAGACACCACAAGATATTGAAGAAGCGATCGGTTTACCGCGCGGCAATATCTTTCACCGCGACTTGGCTTTTCCATTCAGAGAAAATGACGATGCACCGGGCTGGGGTGTAGAAACAGATGATCCACGGATTTTTATCTGCGGAGCCGGTGCCAAACGGGGCGGTGGCGTCAGCGGCATTCCCGGACACAATGCCGCGATGGCTGTGCTTGAACGTGCTTAATGTGAAATAAAAAAGCCCCGCATTTGCGAGGCTTTTTTGTTCTTGAGAAGCAGATTAATATCCTCCTCTGAATTTATAGGTCTTTGCTACTTTGTCGATGGCCACCATGTAGGCAGCAATACGCAACGACACTTTATATTCAGTAGCGGTTTTATAAACGTTGTCAAACGCATCTTTCATAATCCGGTCGCTGCGTCTGTTCACGCGGTCAGCGGTCCACTTGTAACCTAAGCGATTTTGCACCCACTCGAAATAAGAAACAGTTACACCACCGGCATTCGCCAAAATATCTGGCACTACGCTAATTCCTTTTTCGTAAATGATATTGTCAGCTTTGGATGACGTAGGACCATTCGCACCTTCTACAATCAACTTCGCCTGAATCTTACCGGCATTGCTTCCGGTGATTACATCTTCAGTAGCTGCAGGAACCAATAGATCAACCGGCAAGGTCAAGATATCACCACTGCCAATTTTCTCAGCATTCGGAAATCCTTCCAGTGAACCTTTATTGGCATCGCGGTATTTTACAGCTGCTTCAATGTCAATACCATTTTCATTGTAGTACGCACCACCCAAATCGCTGATGGCTTGCACTTTCAAGCCACGCTCCGACAACAAACGTGCGGCCCATGAGCCCACGTTTCCAAAACCTTGCACTGCACAAGTTGCTTTGTATGGATTGATTTTCAGTTTTTCCATCGCGGCCAACGCAGATACCATTACACCACGGCCGGTAGCTTCGGTTCTTCCTAAAGATCCACCCAATACGATGGGCTTACCGGTAACTACGGCATTCACCGTCATGCCTTGTGTTCTGGAATATTCGTCCATCAACCACGCCATTTCGCGCGGACCTGTACCCATGTCCGGAGCCGGAATATCTTTATCGGCACCGAAGATGTCGATCATTGACAAAGTGTAAGCACGCATCAGGCGCTCGATTTCACCGGCACTCATTTCGCGCGGGTTGCAGGCAACACCACCTTTCGCACCACCGTACGGAATATCTACCACGGCACATTTCCAAGTCATCCAGGCGGCCAATGCTTTTACTTCATCTAAGTTTACATGCGGATCGAAGCGAATACCTCCTTTGGAAGGACCTAAAATCGTAGAGTGAATAACGCGGTAGCCTTCAAATACGCGGATGCTGCCATCGTCCATTGTCACGGGCAATGAAACAATCACCTGGCGGGCAGGTACTTTCAATACGTTATACACTTCTTCTTCCAGCCCCAATATTTGGGAAGCGGTGCGGAAGCGAGACATCATTGCCTCAAATGGATTTTCTTTGTCGACTATGGGTGCTGGTTCGATGTAAGCCATAAAATGGTAGTATAGAATTTAACTGTTTAAATCTAGCTCGAAAACGGTTGCAAAGATATATAATTTGGCCAGATGGTGTAAGCCTATCATAAAAAGTAGAATGTTTGGCGTTCCATTTCATCCAAAGGATAAACATTCAGAAAACGGCAGCTTTAGCAAAAAATGTTCGGTGGTTCTGCCTTTCTGGCGATGGCTCCCGAACGGAATTGAAATAGATAAAAAATCAACGATAATTGATTCTAAAAAATCTCTAAAAAGGCAACGATAAAAGGAGCTGAGATAAATAGCCCATCGAAGCGATCTAAAAAACCGCCATGTCCCGGCAAACTGTTTCCTGAATCTTTGATTTCAATACTGCGCTTCAACAACGATTCCACCAAATCGCCATATACACCACCCACAATAATAATAGCGCAGATGCTCATCCACTGCCACAACGCCAAAAGCGGGAAGAAGTAGGCCATTGCAAACGCCATGGCGAAGGCGAGTAACGCACCGCCAATCACACCCTCCCACGATTTTTTAGGTGAGATACGCTCGAACAACTTGCGCTTACCAAACATCGATCCGGCAAAGTAGGCACCAGTATCCGTTGCCCACAAGATAAATAGTGAACCAAAGATGATTTCGAAATTGTATTTGCCTTGTTCAAACGCAGCGATGTGCAACAGCGCCAAAGGCACCGCAATGTAAAATATCCCCAAAAAGGTAAAGGCAATATTCGTAAATGGCTTGCGCTCAAACTTTTTGTACAGCTTGATCATGTATACACACGAAAGCAACGGGAAGAAAATAAAGTAGTAGCGATACGAGATTGAACCACGTTCAATAAAAAACGAAAGAAAGAAAATCGTTAGTCCGCATATCGTGCCGAATGTTTTTTGGGGAATCATGCCATCCAGTCCGGAGAGTTTGTAAAATTCCCGCAAGGAAAAAAAGCAGATAATGAAGAAGATGACTAAGTAAGTCCACTCGCTGTACACCACCCCGAAAATAATACCGAATGCACCGAGCAAAGCAGTGGCTAAACGCTGCGGAAGGTTGCTGAATTTTTTTTGTGGAGCGCTCAAAGGGTAGAAGGTGTTGAAGTGGAAAATTTCTTTTTGAAATAAATAGAGAAGTGAAAGTAGCCCAGGGTTATTTTACCGGCTTGGTATTAGAAGGAAGATTTGCACCTAAAATGCAAGAAAGGTGCCTATAATTAAATAGACACCCC
>JAJTHV010000001.1 GCA_021300095.1 Flammeovirgaceae bacterium
AGTAATGCTGATACCTCATTTCCTGGAGATGATACCCTTGGCAGTATTGGCTGCTATTTTGTTAATGGTGGGGTATAAGCTTACCTCCATCTCCGTGTTTAAGAAAATGTATACGCAAGGATTGACACAATTTATACCCTTTGTAGTTACAATTGTTGCCATACTCTTTTCTGATCTATTGATTGGCGTATTTATAGGAATATTGGTTTCCGTAGTTTTTTTAGTGAGCAGAAATTACAAATCAGCGGTGATGTTGATCAGTACGGAGAATAATTTTTTGCTCAAGTTTACCAAAGATGTTTCTTTTCTGAATAAATCTGCCTTACGAAATGCATTTGAGCGAATTCCATCTGGAGCGCATGTAATGGTGGATGGATCCAATGCACAGCATATCGATCAGGATATTATTTCGATGCTAGAAGATTTTTTACTCAGTGCTTCGTCTAGAAGTATTTCAGTGGAGGTTAAGAAATCCAACAAGGCGCTGCATCCTTATTTTCGATTTGAAGAACAATCTATTTAATTCACAATCTAAATTTTATTATGAAATCGTACCAGAAATTATTGTTAGAAAACAAGGCGTGGGCCAAAGAACATGTGGAGATGGATAAAGATTTTTTTCTACGGTTGGCCAAACTACAGACTCCGGAATTTTTATGGATAGGTTGCTCCGACAGCCGTGTGCCAGCCAATGAAATTACCAACACTGCTCCCGGAGAGATTTTTGTGCATCGCAATATTGCTAACCTAGTAGTCCATACCGATTTAAACTTGCTAAGCGTTTTGCAATATGCCGTGCAGGTTTTAAAAGTAAAACACATCATCGTTTGTGGCCACTACGGATGTGGAGGTGTGCGTGCAGCCATGACACAAAATGATTTGGGATTGATTAATAAATGGTTGCGCAACATTAAAGATACCTATCGAATTCATCGTATGGAATTAGATGCCATCACCGATCAAGAGAAACGAGCCGATCGATTGACGGAATTAAGTGTAGCAGAACAAGTTATGAACCTGGCAAAAACTTCCATCATTCAACATGCGTGGAAAGAAGAGAACAGACCGATGCTGCATGGTTGGGTGTATCGCTTAGAAGATGGCATCTTGCACAATCTGATTGAAATGGAACCCAACACCCCATTGGATCCTATCTATCAATATATTATACCTTCCAAATAATAAAGTAAAGGCCGGGTAACCACCCCGGCCTTCGTAAAACCCAAACTCCCCTCTAGCTACTGCACTTAAAAGAAAAACTGATACTGTAAAACGAGTTGGCCTTTCATACCCGCATCTTGAATGAGCGTAAAGCCCACAGGTGTATAGGTAGGGCGCAATTGATAGTCGAGTGTTAGTTTGCTCGAATGCCCTTTTAAAAACCAGTTTACGCCCACATCGTATACCGTCATCTGCTTATCCAAGCGTTCGTAGTTAGAACTCTGATAAGTAACGTACGGCATGAGCGTTCCGTGTGTTTCGCCCAGCAAATCTTTTTTCAATAAATAGCCGAATTGCGCGTAAATCACCGATCCTGTGCCAAAAATGGGGAATGCATTTCCAAAACTGCCAGCAGGACTGGCGGCAATGGTCGTTCCGTTGGCCGGATTCATAATCCCGTTGTAACGCAAATAGCCTTTGCCATAGTCTGTATTGAAATAGCCGAGGTAGGCATTGATAGCGGTGCCTTTTTCGCTATTGAGAGGCGCATCGTAAAATACGGCTACCGACCAGAGTTTCATATCATAATATTTCCGATCGGGGTCTGTTACCGAAGTGCCTGTCCACGTAGCGTTGTTTTGCGAAATGATGCCGGCTTCCAGATTGAGCACTTTCTTTTTGCCGAGATACGTGCCCGTCATGTAAGGAGTAACATGCGATTCTTTGTCAAACAAATTCCAGATGAGCATGGCCTGGTATTGCTTGCTGTGTTTATCAAATGCAAAGCTCGCATTGGTGGCATTGATGCCGTTGGCCGCGGTGATTCCTGTTCCGTTGGAGGTAACTGGAAAAGGATCGCTCAGCACAATTCGGTAATCCAATTTTCCAATTTGTCCGCGTGCATACACACTTAGCTTGCGCGAGAATTCATCGGTTTGATCAACTGTTGCCTGCGCAAACACGGGCACATCCATACTCATAATCGTGCCGATGCTCGGCTGGCTGAAACGTGAAAGTCCGTTGGTGATGGTAAGCCCGGCACCCAAGTGCAGTTTATCATTGTCTTTGAACACCCGGTACTCACCCAACGCATCGTGAAAGAAGACTTGAAATTTCCGATTCCCACTGTTTGTTGCGTTTTGTCCGGACAGATAATTGAAATTATTCTGACCGAATTGCAGATAGAAAAATACGCGATCGGTAATTTGTCCATACAACTGCAAGCGCGTTCTGCGCAAGCCAATATCAAATGTTTCGCTGGCAGGATCGCCCAATACGGTGGTGCCGGGATTGCTCTCGTTGTAGCGAAGCCATACCTGATTGAGAATGGTCGCCTTGATGTAGTGACTTCCAGACTCATTTAATTTGAGACGCAATTCGTCTAATTCTTTTTGCGGTTCGCTACCCGATTGCCCAAGGGCAGACAGCGGAATGAACACACTCATCCAAATAATCAAATAGGTATATTTCATATAAAATGATAGGTAACGCATTCACCAAAGGTAGTTGGGTGAATGCGTTGATTTTGTTTTGTGATTTTATTTTTTG
>JAJTHV010000388.1 GCA_021300095.1 Flammeovirgaceae bacterium
AAAAGGTCTGAATTCAGACATACATGGTTGTTTTTGCGACCTTTTTGCTGCTCAACTGATTTTGCCTGTCTCATGTGAAACGAATTGGGCTTATTCCCTCGGTTTCAATTACGCCCAGAATTGAATACTTTGGTGCCCCTTTTCAACAACTTATCAGCGTATGGCCGATACCCCCGATTCGTATAGAATGATCAGTAAACTGCAATTTCACTACTGGTTTAGCGATAAATCGCACACGATGGACGCGCTCGTACACAACAAATGCGAACGCGAACTGCTGGAATTAACCAAAATCGTGGCCAAAATCTGTGGGGTATCCATCAAAATGGAGACGGAACCTTCCGGCAAAGGGGGACTGAAAAGCTGGTTGACGGTATCCGCCAAGTCACCGAAAAAAACTCCGGCTCTCAAAGTAGCGCTGGTCAATTCACTCGTAGCCGCCAGTATTGCTACACCCAACGCCACCTCCGTTCAAGCTATCCTGGATGCGATGGCCAACAAGCTATTTGCCGATAAAGAAATGGACGATGCGCAGCGGGCGCAACTTCAGCACGAAATCAATCAACTGAAAGAACAGGCATCGGCTTTGATACCACTCATCGATCAAAACACCATCATCAAAAAAAGAAGATCCAACTTCTACGACCTGCTTCGCAAGTACCAAAAAGTGAAAAGCATTTCGGTAACACTAACAGATGATTCCAAAAAGCCCGTGACCGAAGAACAACTCATTGCGCGCGATGGATTTACTCAGTATTTGATCACTGCCAACACCAGTGCTACTCAAGTGATCGAGCAAGCGCAAATCGAAATCATTTCGCCCGTGCTCATGAAAGGCAATCACAAATGGAAAGGCATGTACAATGGCGCAGCCATTTCGTTCGTGATGAAGTCAGAAGATTTTATGGGACTGGTACAATCCGGTAAAGTAGAATTCAAAAGCGGTTCTATGATTACCTGTACGTTGCAGATTGAAAAGAAAATTAACGGAGCAGGTGTCGAGCGCATCATCGGCTACAACATCCTGGGTGTAGGCAGTTATTCCGAAAACGGAAAGACCATCGAAACACCGGAAGGCAAACAGAAACAAAAGCAAAACGTCATCAGCAAACGTCAGTTGGATTTGTTTGGGTGATGCAATCACTCCGGCTTCATCTCCTGCCACAGCTTTTCAAATTCCTCCTGAAACGATTTGATCACGCTCGTCTCGCGTGTCACTAAAATATTCTCCTGATTAAAGCGAGCAGCACTGCGCGTCCAGTTGTAGCTGCCGGTAATCACCGCGCGGCTATCGACAATCATAAATTTATGATGCATATGGTTCGGAGTCGCATCCATGCGCGTAGGAATTCCGGCTCGTTTTAATTGTTGTATATCCGACCCCAGATCCAACGATTTATCATTATCGGTAATCAACTGAATCTTCACGCCTCGCTGATGAGCGGTCAACAAACTTTTAGTGATGCGATCATCGCTGATGGTAAAAACGCAAATGTGTAAACTCGTAGTGGATTGCGCGATGTTACGAACGATAGCATCGCCACAGGTTTCACCCGGACTGAAATATACTTCTGAGTTAGTCGAAGAAGGAATTGTTAAAGCGCTTACGCCTGCCTTCAGCCATTCCAGAATAAAAGCCTGATTCGTGCTGTTGATCTTTTCGTTTGCCAATGCAAATAACCGACTGCGTAGAAAAGCGAGTTGCTGTTCATCGGGCGATAATTCTTCTACCAGCGCTCGAAGTGATCGTTTTTCATTCTTTGAAAATACTTCGTCTGCAATGCTTTCGCGCAAGTAGGCTACAATTTTTTCCATTGCCCGAAGCTAGCAACCCATCGATTCAAAGCAAAGCGAACGATCAGAAAACTGATAATCAAAGACTCGATTACAATCCCTTCAAAGGAATTTCCAACAAACAGTTAAACTCTCTGGCAAAATCCACCGACACGCGTGCGTGTACTGCTCCTTGTCGATCGAGAAATCGCTGCTTACCATGGATGGCAAAAACGCCTTCGTGCCAAATGTTCGCATGTATGTAAAGCCCTTGCGTTCCATCGCATAAGAAACAAACAAAATGCTCCGGACGAACATCATCGCCCGGCAAAGCTACCGGAACTAAAAAGGGACGATTATCAATCGGAAAAAATAATTGACCTCCATCCGGATGGTAGTTGGCATGCCAAAGCAAAATTCGCTCTGGGTCTCCCTCTTGCTCCTCCGATGCGGTAGTCGGCTCATCACTGTATCCTAAAATGTATTTGCCTCCTACTGCTTCATTGCTGCCATATAATAATTGTCCTCTCCACTCGCTGGAGAAAATTCCTTCCTTGGTACCTCCTTCGTCTCCGCTGTCGGTATCTACCGGACGCCAGCTCTGAGCCGGCCATCTTGTAATTTCAATTTTGAAAGTCGAAGGATCATCCACCAAACATCCATACTCTTTAACAGAATCAGGAGTAGCTTCAATGATGGGAATGGTTACGCGCGATAAGCCTGCAGGCAATGCGGGGTTGAGGTAGTTTGGAGGAGTATTCATACTGCAAGTGTAATCGGCAGATATGAATTGGAAATGATGGCAATATGAAGTTTATGGTGCTGTGATTCGTTCGGATCAAGCCACCAAGATCAAAACACCAACGTCTTCAAAAAACCTCCACCTATATTTTTTAATCGGCCAAATGGCCCGCTTCCTTTACGAAGAGATTCGAGAGCTCCTTCTTCGCGTGAAACCGCATGACCCAGTTGCGCCATGATAAACTGAATCATAAAAGCCGATGCCGACTTAGCCGTTGCCTCGCTCATATTCAGTTTCTCTACCATTTTGGTTTTATACTCTGCAGTCATGTTTTGCACCAGCTCGCTTTGCTCGAAAGGTTTGCCACTCAAAAAGAGATTGGCCAATTCCGGCAAGGTGGCCTTTACCGAAATTGTATCTGAAACTACACGTTGTGCCAGGTCTACTGCACTTTTTGTTTTAGAAGGAGAAACGCCAAGGATAACCAGCTTACTCTCCAACTCTTCTCGCAACGATTTGATTATTTTCTCGATCATGCCCCGAATATAGCGGGCTGCATGGCCTGGCAGGGGATTTATTCGATTAACAAAATGAGTTCCACGATTAACCCAAAACTATGCCCGATTAAAACTCAATCCCAATCTTGCGGGAGTTGCTTATGGCCGGTAAAGAAAATTCGAATCAGTCGCTCGACTGGAAGCAGCAGCAAGGCTAACACGAGATTGAGCACCGTGCGATAAATGGGCGCTTGCCCCAGATAAGAAGAGGTGAAAGGATCGATCCAGTTTTGAAGAAACTCAAACACAATAAACAAACAGACAAACACCATGATGCGCAATACCGATAATCGGGTGCGATCGCTGCGACTCACAAAATACGTAATACCAAACAAAAGACAGATCGATACTACCTGCACGAGGTAAAACCATGCTTGCTGCCAGTAGGGCTTGCGAATGGTAAATGAATATTCTAAAATCGGGTCGCTCCAGTTTTGCGGATCGTTGCTGGCCTGCACCAACAAGGTATAGTTTCCGGGATTGATCGAAGTATACGTAATTGAATTTTGTGTGATGGGAGGCGCCCACTCCTGCTCAATCTCCTTCACGCGATAGCGGTAAAAAACAGTTCCGGTATAATTTAGATTCACGGCACTGAAATCGAAGGTTAAGTGATTCTGATCAAACTGCAGTTCTACAGACGGAAAAGTTCCTTTGGCCGATTGGATTTGCGAAGGCTCTGCCTGAATCGACTTATTAAAAAATAACCGGATGGCAGTGAGCTGTGGCACCAGCCTAACATCGTCCACTGTATGAGAATCGTGAAAGAGAGTGACACCCGTTTCATTCAAAAACAAAATCTGCTGATGAGCACCCGGCACCATATTGGACGCATAGGTCTCGCTGTTCAACAAACCATCAGTCGAGGTGAAAGCACGGCTTTTATTGGTTTTTATATTATAAAAAGTAATACCATTGCGATAGCTCAGCCAAAGTCCTTTCTCATCGGCCATTACTCCTTTGATGTAACCTGCCTGTTGGGTAGAAGAAACCACTACATGTTGAAACGAATCTTTCTCATAACGAAACAATCCTTGTCCATCGGTGGCAACCCAAATGACACCGTGGTGATCTTCCGTAATATCATTCACATCTCGGCTCGGAAAAATGTTTTGCTGTGAATACATCTTCCAGTTTCCCTTTTGATCTACTCTCGCCAAGCCTGCACCCTGACTTCCAAACCAAACTCGTTGTTGTTGATCGGCATGAATCGCAAAAATATCGTTGTGCATAAATCCAGTGGTCGTGGAGAAGTGCTGCAACACCTTTCCATTTCCATCTAATTCATACACACCATTGCCGATGGCCGAAACCCACACCGATTCATTAGTTCCCTTCCGAAAGAAACGCGCCCGCACCGGCATGCCATCATCACTGGCTAGCTTTATGGAAGCAACTATTTTTGAATTCCATTTGTAGATTCCGTCAGTAGTACCCACCCAATGCAATTGATCATTCAAAGCAAAAACACTGAGCACCTCTTTCTTTCCAAATTGAAGTTCGCGCTCTATGCGTTGAATGCCGGAAGCCTCTACCCAAAGTTTTAACAAACCCGCATCGGTAGCTACCCAATAACCAAACGAGGTGGCAGCCGCTCCGTGCACACGTGTCACGCCCCACGAGGCAAGATCCAAATACGAAAACCGATTCAATTCTATTTTGTGAATTCCTTTGCCTAATGTTCCTACCCACGTAGCCCCTGACTGATCGCGATAGATTTTGCTGACTGATTGCAAATTGATTTGCGACTCAAAATTTTGAGTCAACTTCAAATCTGTTTTTGATAGCGTAAACGTATAGACACTTTGCGAACTGGTGCCAACCCACAACTCATTTGGAGTAGGTAGCAATAGCGATGAAATACGTTTGCCGGAAAGCAGTGGCTCGGAATAACTACTTTCAATTTGTACCGAATTTCCCAGTTTCAGTCGATACAATTCTCCATCTGCTGTTCCGGCCAGACAATGCACCGAGTCTGTTCCTTGCTGCCCAATAGCCGTAACCTCCATCGTGCGAAGCCCTTCGGAATCACTCACAAAAAGCAATTTGGCATTGTTGATTTCAAAAAGATAAAACCCTTCACTGGTGCCCATCCACACGTTTGATCCGACCACCATTGCCTGATACACAATCTTTCCGCGCAACTCGCCTGGAAAATGAATGATTGGATTTTTTAATTCCGCATTCAGCATGATCATGCCCTTCGACTTGCTGAAACACCACACATTGCCTTGCGCGTCTTCATCGATTGAAACGATTTCGCTATTGAGTGAATCGCCAAAGACTTTTTGAAAATAAACACCATTGAAAATGCTGATGCTTCCCTGATAGTGCCCAAGTACCAACTGCTTGTTGCGGGAAAGGTAAGATGTGGTGATAAAATTGTCGGCCAGCCCATCCGACTGATAGAAGTTTTTTAACTCGTGTCCATCATAGCGCGACACACCGGCACCCGTGCTGATCCACAAAAAGCCACGGTGATCTTGACGAATGTCATACACAAAATTCTGCGCCAGCCCTTGCTCTTCCGTAAAACTATGAATCCGTACATCGGACTGGGCGTGTAAAAAAATAGGAAGCCAACAAAAAAGCTAGTAACAAC
>JAJTHV010000248.1 GCA_021300095.1 Flammeovirgaceae bacterium
ACATTTTACATTTATGTTTTAACGATCGCCAAGTGCCAAGACTTCATAACAATTGATCAATGACCATTGCCTTTTCTAAAAAAATCATTAATAGATAAACTATGAAAAAAATATTTATCGCCTTACTTGTCATAATAGCTTCCTGTAATCAAAAGCCTCACGATGATCACCCGATACGGGTAAATGAAATGTCTTCGGCAGATTCAGCTTTGGCTGCACGCCTACCTGAAAAGATGGAGCCTGAAAATCATTCAATCATTATGGAATTGATTTTGGGTAAACCAAAAGTCAGCATAAAGAAGATTGGAATTTTGGTTTATGATGGTGTGAATGATTTGGACTTTACCGGCCCGCGTTATGTGTTTGGTCAAACAGGTTCTCACGTGCAACTCATTTCTGTTTTGCCTGGTAATATTAAAACAGCCATGGGTGTAGAAGTCATTCCAAATACCGTAATCGATTCTGTACAGCAGTTGGACATACTGGTAATACCTGGTGGTGCCACTGGCACGGTAGTCACATCATACAATAAAAAAGTGTTGAGTTGGATACGACAGATTGATGCGAACTCTACCTATACATCTTCCGTCTGCACAGGTGCTTGGATATTGGGAGCTTCCGGATTGTTGAAAGGCAAAAAGGCTTCAACTAACTGGTATCGTGAGGATGAATTTCTACGCAAGTATGGAGCCGTTCCAGCTCATGAACGCTTTACAAACGATGGTAAATATTGGACATCTGCCGGTGTAACTGCAGGCATGGATATGTCTATTGCTATTGTCAGAGACAATTGGGGTGATAAGTTCGCGCAAGGTATCATGCTTGACATGGAGTATGATCCGGCTCCACCTATCGAAGGTGGGAGTCCTGAAAAAACAAACTGGCTTGTTTTGTGGATGATGAAGTCCATGTACGATGCAGGTATAAATCCATTAGTTGATAGTCTGGATAGAATCCAACAACCTCACTAGCCATCAAGTAGTGAAAATGTGTTATCGAATTGGCACCACGGGCAAAGCCAAACCTAACTATGAAATCAATTAAAGTGCGAAGTCAATTAATGAATCATTTGTTCACTAAAATTAAAACCATGAATACAGCGCACTACCTCCTTCGCATAGCAATTGTAATTTGTTTAGTGATGGGTATGGCCAACTGTACGCTCCGAAAGGAAAAGGCTCCGTTGGTGATATCATTGCCGTCACCTGCCGCCCCACCCAGCGCAGAACCATATTTGTTTACCGCCACGGATGGGTCAGTGTATCTTTCTTGGGTAAAAGATGTAGACGATAAAAGTGAAATGTACCTCTCTAAATGGGAGAACGATCAATGGACTTCACCAACGTTAATTGATTCGGGCCGTAATTGGTTTGTCAATTGGGCAGATTACCCCATGATCGTAAGCAACCAAAATAATTTCATGGCTTCCTATTTGCAAATGAGTGGACCGGGAAAATATTCGTACGACATTAAGGTTGCTACGTCAAATGATTCAGGCCGCTCGTGGAGCAAGTCGTTTGCTTTGAATGACGATGGCAAAGAGGCAGAGCATGGCTTTACATCCTTCGTTCCGTATCACAAAGATATTTTCGTTTCATGGTTGGATGGGCGCAATACAGTTTCGACCCATTCAGAAAATCATCATCATGATGGTCAACCTGCCATGAGTTTGCGTGGAGCAGTTTTGAATAGCCAAGGCCAAAAGACAAACGAGTGGGAACTGGACAATCGAACATGCGATTGTTGTGGTACGAGCGCAGCCATTACAAGTAAGGGCCCGGTGGTGGTATATCGCGATCGCACGGAAAAAGAAGTGCGTGATATCTCCATCGTGAGACTGATCGATGGGGTGTGGACGAAACCCAAAGAAGTTTTCAATGATGGTTGGGTTATTAAAGGTTGCCCTGTTAACGGACCTAAAATTATTTCGCAAGATCATAACATGGCAGTAGCCTGGTTCTCGATGCCCAATGATAAACCACAAGTAAAAGTTGTCTTTTCAAATAACGATGGCGAATCGTTCAGCAAGCCTGTGCGCGTAGACAAAGGCAACCCGATTGGTCGTGTTGACATGGAATGGTTGGACAAAGAAAGTGCATTTGTGATGTGGATGGAGAAGTCAATGATTATGGGCGCACGGGTGGAACCCACAGGTGTCGTTTGGAGAATAAATATCAGTGCATCTTCTGAGGCACGTTCAAGCGGATTCCCTCAGGTAACCCGACACAAAAATCAATTGATCTTAGCGTGGACAGACGACCAAATCAAACAAGTTAAAACAGCTAGTATTAACCTTTCGGCAATCTAATCGTCAGTGTTTTCATTCACACTATTCTTCCTAAGATGTCCTAATTTTCAAATGACCAATTCTCAACCCCTAAGACCTAACCCCGAATTCCACCGACTTCACCACCTCCCCATTTACCAATATCTCCAACTGGTGTTTTCCGGCCATGTGTTTTCGCGTAGTGAAATCCTGAAAGCGTTGCTTTTTTGAAATATGAAGAGACTTACCTGCGGGCAGATCAACTTCTTTTAACTTGAATACTTTCGGACTCAGCGAACCATTCTTTTTTACATAGTGAATCCGGTAATCTACCATCAGCTTTTGAGATGATTTTTTGTTCGAGATCAACTCAAAATTAAAAGACATCGATCCACCGATCGTAACGTTTTTTGGCGTGAGGCTGAAATTAGCAATCGTAACCTGAACGTCTTTGGTGTAATTAAATGCCGCGAGCGATTTCTTATCACCCTGTTTGAACAACGAGCGGCAACCGCGCTTCACAATCCAGGCAGTATGAGGGTGCGAAGTATCCCATCGTTTTATCAATCCTACTACAAAATCAGGAGAGTCTTTTGAAAAATCGTTGATGTGGTTCGCAACCGACTTACGCACGTAGAGCGATTCATCTTGTTTCAGATTTTCTAAGATAGGTTGCGTGTGTGTTGGATTTTCAATTACTGCATCCAACTTAAACGACCAAGGCAGGCGCGGGCGACTGCCTTCCGAAGACAACCTGCGCACGTGTTCGTTTTCATCTTCCGACCAACGGTACAGCTCCTGAATCGTCCGATTAAAATCCATTTTCAGAAACGTGCGGATAGCAAACTCAGACGAGCCGAAGCGTGTAAAGTAGTGCAATGCTTTCAAACTGGTTTTGAAATCATGCGTGCCAAACTGACTTACATAATCAGGAAACACCAAATTGGTGTAGCCGCTCGGCATGAGTGGAATGAC
>JAJTHV010000155.1 GCA_021300095.1 Flammeovirgaceae bacterium
AACTGCAGAATCTACAACAGGTGTTGATATATTAAAGCCTCAAGTTGAAATGCTCAGAACGAAAGGCTATAGTATGTATACTCCTGAAGAACTGCAACTACAAAGTGCCTCTTTTGATGTTATTGTAATGGCAGATGTAATAGAGCATGTAAATGACCCTGTTCATTTTTTAAAGTATTATTCAAAATTTTTAACATCCGATGGAGTAATTTTTATTAGCACACCAAACGGAAATCGCTCGAACAATGCTGTAAATATTTTACTTAATAACACCTACTCAGTAAATGAAGAACATACATTTTGGTTTTGCCCAAAAACATTTAGTGAGGTGGTCAATCGTGCGCAACTTGAAATAACAGATTTCCATTGGGCTCAACATTATTTTTCCTTAAATGATATAAAAGGAATTTATCAAAGATTTAAGTATTCTATTGATACACTTTTATACAAGTTTCGCTCGAACTTTAGCCCGAACATGATCTTTATTTTAAAAAAAAACATGATGAATGCGGAGGAATTAAAAAAAATCTACAATGAAAATTTTCTCTCCAGAAGTAATAGATGGTCAACTTCGAGCAATACGCGCTCACTTAAAATTGCTTCACACATCAACGCTCAAATCAAAATTTTAGCAAAGAATTGCGATTTAAAAAAACTACTTGATGTTGGATGCGCTACCGGATATTACTCAGATGCTTTTCAAAAAATCGGATTCGAAGTTACAGGGTTAGACTATTCAGATGTAGCTGTTAAACTGGCTAAAGAGAAGTTTCCTAGATGCCATTTTGTGCAAATGAATGGCTTTGAGCCCGAATTTACTTCAAAATTTGATGTTATTTTTTGTAAGGGATTTAGTGGGTTCAACACACATGATTTAAATTTTATTAGTTCTTGGGCTAATCAATATATATCCCTTCTTAACCCGAATGGGATTCTTGTAATAGGTTACTCAAGTAATTTCTCGGGTCAAGAAAATCTAAACGAGACAGTCAATCATACCAAAAAGGAATTAGTGTCATTACAAGGACTAATAAAAGCTAAATATTGCGGACAATCCATTTTCCATTATTTTGGAACCATCTCAAGAATAAAGAAATTCGTTTTTAGGATTTTATTAAGATCGAATAAGAAAATAGAGTATTATTTATACTTTCAAAAACCGTAATTTTTTAACAAATCATCTAGTTTCAATCTGGTCAATTCATATCTGTATTCATTTGAATAATACTCAAGTCCGGCTCGACTTAACTTTTCCTTTATTTCGATGTTATCCATTTTTCTAAAAAGAAAAGGATCATCCCAAAACAAACCGCAACCCGCATCAATTTTTTCTTTGGTTGTAAATCGATTATTACCTACAATGGGTATCCCTAAAGCCAAATAATCTATATCCTTATTTGCTTCCTGAACTTCATAACTATAATGGATTGATGAAATAAGGCTAATGCCCCACAAAAAATATTGATCAGTTATTTTTTTTATGCTCAAACCCAGTTCATTTGAGGACAAACTATTCATAATAATTACCTGGGGCATTGACTTAAATTTCATTTCCAACTCGCAATCTGAAATCTGACCAAAAAAGAAAAAAGGCATACCGCTATTCTCAATTAAGTTTATAATTGAGTACGCACCTTTTTCTTTAGTTAAAGCTCCTAGGTAAAGCCATGCAGATTTATTTAATGGATTATTTATAATTGAACAATTTTCAAGTGGAGAGGAATAGTAAAGAATAAATGCGCGATTTTCGAAATAATTATCCAAAGATTTACTGTTTACAATTATCTGATTTGCCTCAAATGCGATCTTCTTCTCTATATTTCGAAAAATACTCCTAAACAGACCTCTAAACGGTAAAAGGAAAGGCATTTTCACCAAGAGGTTATAAATCCTTACATCCACATTATGATCAATCGTTTCATAAAAAGCCACTTTACCAACTTTCGTTGCGTGCTTAACTAATAGTAAGTACCTGAGATCTCCAATTATAATAAGGTCATAGTCTTTCAAACGCTTTTTACATCGATTGATCGCAAATAAATCAAAGAACCAGAGGGTCAACCAATTAATTCTTCCTTTGCTCCTCCCCGTAGGAGATTCATTGATAAACTCTATTGTGTCACCCCGCTGAGCAAAATAGCTTTCATAAACTTTTAATCTTGGATGCAGGGGACTCAATCTACGGGGGGAAAAGAAACCTATTCTCATCCTAATTGGCTATTTTATGTACGTTGTATTGAAGCTATATTGCAACAAATATACTGACTTAAAAGAGAGTGGCACATGCTTAAAGTAGTTAAGTCATCAGTCAAAGATACCGTGATCTACAGTTTGGGCACTTTTGCTACAAAGTTATCTGGCTTCATACTAGTTCCACTTTATACAAACACACAATATCTAACAAATAAAGAATACGGAGTATTAAATTTAGTAGAAGTTAACCTTCAAGTATTTATCTCCGTATTTGGCTTAGGTATTTGTTACGCTTACGAACGATGGTATTGGGACAGCGAATTCATAAATAAAAGAAAATCATTATTCTTCACTATCATTTTCTTTACTAGCATTACTTCACTAACCTTAGTTGGCTTATTATCTTCATTCTCTTCATCCCTATCTCAAATTCTATTTAAAGGAAATACGTTTTCCACGTTATTCACATTGATGTTAGTAAATGCTGCTTTCGAAATTATTGCGCAGACACCTAACTCATTAATCCGATTATCAGAAAAACCCGCACTATTTACATCTGCAAACATTACCAAATTAATTGTGAGCGTTGGCCTAACGGTGCTATTCACAGTTAAATTTAAATGGGGATTAGAAGGTATCTATTACGCTCAGATTATAGGTATTGTCGTGTACTTTATTGTTCTATCAAAATTCATATATAAAAATTTGGAGTATAAATTCGAATGGAGGGAATTGATAAATATGATTCAATTTAGGTTTCCATTTCTACTCCCTATTGTAGCATTAAACCTCTTCAATTTTAATGATCGATATATTTTAGCAAATGTGTTAGGCACTGAGGAGGTCGGGGTCTATTCGCTTGGAGCTAAATTAGCAAATACAATTAAAGTATTTATTATCACAGCAATTTGGATGGCATTAACCCCAACCATCTATAAAATGATGAATGACCCTAATAACAAGAGATTCTATTCAAAGATAATGACCTATTTGTCTTTTGTTGTAATCTTCTTTGTTATGACATTCTCCTTTTTCAGCAAAGAATTAGTTGAGCTGTTCGCAACTGAAAAAAGTTATGAAAGGGCACAACAAATAATTCCACTAATCTCATTGGGAATTTTCTTTGGAATGCTAAAGGATGTATCACTAATTGGCCTCAATATAAGTAAAAGAACTTTTCCGATTTTAATTGGGACAATCACATCGCTAACCGTAAGCATTCTTTTTAATTTTTTGTTAATTCCGAATTATGGAATTATAGGTGCAAGTTTAGTTAATTTATTTTCTCAGATAATCTTCTTTATCATCATTTTAAGTTACGCACAAAAGTATTACCATATACCATACGAATTGAAGAAAATCGGCTTGATAATTACCGTTTTTTTATTGCTTTTCTTAGTTAGCATTTCTACCAACTCATTTACTATTTGGGCTAGAATATCAATCAAAGCTGGACTTTTATTCCTATTTCCAATAATTCTATACTGGTTGGATTTTTTTGAGGAAATCGAGATTGCTAGACTAAAAAGCATGTGGGTAAAATGGAGAGACCCTTTGAATTGGAAGGAGAATCTAAAAAAAATAAATTGGTAGTTTACATAATTTGAATTTATACCTTAACGGCTTGAAATTGGAATGGTAACTTTCAAACTATCAAGTTCGGTACTTAGTATGGATGGCGGAAAAACTCCATTCTGCATTTTACTTATTACGAGTCTTGCAACACTTATAGCCTGAAGGGAATCATTAAACCCTACCATTCCTGATACGCCAGGGATGGTAGGTTGATAGATAATTCGCGCCCCCTCTTTAGTGATTGAATATCCAAACCCATTTAATTCTTTAAAAATCTCAATTTGATAAATCTGAACCGATGATTTTTTTACAGAATCCGTAACTGCCGGCTGACCATTATTTGGGGGGCTTTCAGGAGACCTTCCGACACAAGACCAAATAACAATCATCAAAAAAAGAAACGAAAAACGCATCAGATAAAAGTAACAATGTATTGATTAGGGTAAATATTCCCATGTATGTTTCGTAAAAATGCCGTTAGGGTAATCATACCCAGATACAAAGTAACCCTTATTTGCGATAGAAAAGCCAACCGCCCCATAGCTGGCAGCACCAGCAAAATCAATTTTTCTATTCCATAAATTTGTAGTTGAATTATATCTCCAGAACTCTTTACTGATGTTAGACCCGAGCCCAGAGGTACCGACAAATCCATTTAATCCGATTGAAAACGAGGAAGCAGAATTAAACGGAATTCCAGTATTAGACTTTTGAATCCAACTATTTGCAATTGGCTCATATTCCCAGAAATCCGAGTGAAAGTCTACATTTTTGGTTGTACCTCCACCAGCATATGCCTTTGATCCAATTACAAAACTGAATAATCTTCTACGTCCTGTTCCCAGATATGAAGCAACTTGGGACCATGCATTAAAGTTCGGGTCGTACTTCCAAAAGTCTGTTCTGTCTGATGTTCCATCAAAACCAGCACCTATGTATCCATACGCACCTATTGAAAATCCAGTGGCGTAATCTCTTCCGACCCCACCAAAATCAGCTTTCTGAGTCCATTTATTCTGCGATGGATCATACTCCCAAAAGTCTTTAAAGTAATAATCAAACGCATAACCAGTGCCAATGTATCCTTTTCCATTTAATGAAAACCCAGTTGCATAGTATCTCGCTTCACCACTAAAATTTGCTTTCTGAGTCCACGCTCCTGTGGATGGATCAAACTCCCAAAAGTCGTTAAGATAATTGCTTCCGTTATAACCAGTTCCAATATACCCTTTGGAACCTATCGCAAAACCAACAGCGGCCTGTCTGCCAGTTGAACTAACGTCATTTAATTGATTCCATTTAGCGGGTAGTTTAGTGAATACATCTTTTGAGGTAACTGTTTTTCCACTTACTTGGATACTGATCGCACCAGTTGTTACCTCTTCATTGATTAAAATTGTAATCGAAGTTGTTGAGGCTGAAATAACCGTAACAGAAACGTTATTAACCTTCACAATATTGTCGGTAATCTTTGGTGAAAACCCAGAACCGCTAATTATTACATTCGTTTCAGAATTTCCTTGACTTGGAGAAAAACTTACGATTGACAATCCGGATTGAGGAGAGTCATCATTACATCCGTTAAAAGAAAAAATTATGAGCGCTAGAATAAGAGACAAGTAACTAAAAAATCCAAGCTTGATTAATTTACGCAGCATATTTTATTTATTAAAGGTTAAAGGCTTATTTCATTTATCAAAACTACTAATTGTTCCGTTAGTCTTTTTCTTGAAAAGGAACTAATTTCTTTGAAATGGTAAATAAAATCATTTTTCCAATAGCAATAGAATCTATCAAGATTTAATTTGATACCCTTAATATCATTTCGGCCAAACACTTGTCCGACACCTATGCTTTGCAAAATAACATTTGCATCTCCCACCGTTGGGCCAATCGCCAAAATCGGATTACCCGAAGCTAAGTACTCAAAAAACTTACCCGGCAAATTACCGGGTGCGATGGCGGTATGTGCCAAAACCAATAATTGCAAGTCGGTTTCGCCATACAACTTCAACAATTCAGTGTGTGGTATCTGATCGACAAAGCGAGTTACTTTATTGAGTTGCTCATCAGAGGCAACATAGTTCTTAAATGCCGAGTTGACATTACCAATAAATTCAATAAGTAGACTATTGGCAAATTCCTGATTTTCTAAACACAAAGCCTTCACCGCTTCCATCACCGGGCGCGGATCGCGCAACTCATCTACTACACCGACATGGCGAATGGTGAATCGTGAAGTCTTTTTATGAACAATTCCAGCAAAGTCGTCTTCATCAAATCCATTCGTAATCAATTGTACTTTTCTGCCGCTCAATGCTTCGAGTCGGGCAACATGAAAAGGTGCAATCGTGATTACCTCATCGGCTATGGTAAGTACCTTCTTCTCTAATGCACGGTGTCTTTTTCTTGCCCATTTGGTTAACGAAAGTGTATCCAACAAATCCCATTCGCTCCACGGATCTCTGAAATCGGCAATCCAACGCAGTGATGGGTCTTTCTTCTTCAAAGCTAAACCAATCAAGTGCATACTGTGAGGAGGTCCTGTTGTGATAATCTTTTTTATTTGGTTGGCTTTCAAAAAATCATGAAGGAATGTAACGGATGGTCGCACCCAAAACACACGCGCATCGGGTATAAAAAAATTTCCACGAATGAACGAACTCACTTTTTGAAAAAAACTCTTCTTACCGGTCGCAATCATGTCGGTTGGTTTACCACTATGTCCACCGAAAAAACGAGCAATCTTAAAAAACAAATCGTAAGGCTCCCATATGGGAAGCTTGAGTACCTCTACAGATTCAGGAACATCTTTTTGGAGAGATGTATCTTGAATCGTGAATGACGGGTTTTCAGGTGTATATACATACGGTTCCCATCCCATTTTTGTCAGATACTTTACAAACTTGAGCCAACGCTGCACACCGCTACCGCCACTGGGTGGCCAATAATAAGTGATGATGAGTACTTTATTCAATGTAGAGTAACAAGGTTTATTCTATAATTTTAACTTACGCGGGTTTCGCCTTGCATCTTGTATGGTAATTATTTCAACTTCACTTCCTTTAATCTGATAATAGATAATGTTTTGGCTACCAACAACACACCTTCTGATTCTCCTTCTTTTCTTTGAAGCCTGATACATCCAAGGATTTGAAGCAATAAATTCTATTTTCTCTTTGAATATCGCTAAGAAATTGTCACGAACACTAATCGACCATTCAGACTCCAGATAATGTATAATTTCATCTAAGTTCTTCTCGGCACGTTGAGAAATAGTGACGCGAAACACGTGTTATTTGTATTTTCCTAAAACTTCAGAGATTTCCTTTTTTCGTCCAGCTCGCAAATCGCGCAATCCCGCTTCAATATCATATTTATTACTTTCAGTCAACTCATCCCACCAATCAGTACTTCTTTCTTTGCGAATAGCCTTTATCTCTCTGATTACCTTTGCATCGTTAACTTGCGTTAACCACGTAATCAACTCTAGTTTTTCAGCTTGAATATCCATTCCAAAAGTGTTATAAACCCAAATTTACATCATTTGAAATTATCTTTTCCGGGCTCATCCAACTAATTTCCTCGTCTCGCTTGAACCATGTCATCTGGCGCTTCGCATAATGGCGGGTATTGCGCTTGAGCAGTCGAATGGCTTCTTCTCGATCGTAGTTGCCATCCATCCATCCAAATAGCTCCTGATAGCCTACCGTTTGCAACGCATTCAACTCTTTGCGAGGATAAAACTGAGCAGCCTCTTCAAATAGGCCCAATCGAATCATCTCATCCACACGGGTATCAATTCGGGCATACAATACTTCACGTGGCAATTCCAGCCCAAATTTCGCTACTTTAAATGGCAGCACCTTTTTGTTTTTCTTTCTAAAAAACATCACCGCTTTTCCGGACGCGCGCACAATTTCCAAGCCCCGGATCAATCTTTGCGGATTTTGAGTATCCACTTGCGCAAAATAGACAGGATCTGCAATGCGCATTTCTTCTTGCAGCCAAGGCAGGCCCTTTTCGTGAAAATCGTGATTAATTGCCTCCCGAAGACCGGCCGGAATCTCTGGCATTTCGTCAAAACCTTCCAACAATGCCTTTACATAAAGGCCAGATCCCCCGCACAATACGAGGGTATCGTGCTGCTCAAACAAGCGCATAATCAGCTGAAAGGCTTCCTCACCATACGTGGCGGCATCATAATCCTCTTCAATTGACTTGTAATTGATAAAATGATGAGGCACGGCAGCCAATTCCTCCGCAGTAGGCTTGGCAGTGCCAATGGTCAACTCCTTGAACAACTGGCGCGAGTCGGCTGAAATGATTTCTGTACTTAATCGGCTGGCCAAATGAATGGCGGCAGCCGTTTTGCCCACAGCCGTGGGGCCTACAATCACAATGAGCTTATTTTCACGTACCATCAGGAAGGTTTCAAATTACCGAATTTTCAAATTACTGCCTATCTTGCAGGTAAAATTCGCCACTACGAATGATTAAATACACAACTCAATTTCTGACCAAGTTGGAAGACTTGATTTCAGAATCCGATTACATTTTGCGCTACGAAAACGGAAACTTTAAATCAGGTTATTGCCTGTTGAAAGAGCAGAAGATCATGATTCTGAACAAATTCTTTGCTACCGAAGGCAAAATCAACTCGCTTTTGGACATTCTGAAGAACGTTGAACTCGACACCTCCAAATTCAGTGAAAAGAACCTAAAGCTATATGAGGAATTAACTCAGGCAGAAGTAAAATTGTAAAATAATGTTGAAAGCAATTGACAATAGACCCCCGAAGACCACGATGGAAGTATTTAAAATGCTTCCGGAAGGTACTCGTTGTGAATTGATTAGCGGAACGATCTATATGTCACCTGCACCTACCATTTACCACCAAGATGTGATTCTCACTCTAGGAAGTGAGTTATACCAGTATGTAAAAACTAAAAAGCTGGGAAAAGTTTGTATATCCCCGATCGATGTCTATCTCGATAATCGAAAGAATGCCTTCCAACCTGATTTGCTATTTGTCTCTTCCGAGAATGAGAACATCATCCGAGAAGACGGTATCTATGGAACGCCTGATCTCATCATCGAAATCTTATCTCCCGGAACGAAAAATTTCGACTTAACAAAAAAGAAAAAGATCTACGAAAAAACGGGGGTTAAAGAATATTGGGTAATCGATCCACAAACCAAAGTTTCCATTGGTTTTCAGTTAGTGGATAAGAAGTTTCAGGAGTTTAAAAAAGACAAGGGAAAAATCGTGTCTTTACTCCTTCGCCACACATTCATATTTTAATTCATTTTGAAAGTAACGTTGCTCGGCACAGGCACATCGCAAGGCGTTCCGGTCATCGGATGCTCATGCGAAGTCTGCCAGTCAATGGATTACCGCGATAAACGATTGCGCGTTTCTGTTCACATCGAATTGGAAGGAAAAAGTTTTGTCATTGATACGGGGCCCGATTTCCGCCAGCAAATGCTTCGCGAAAATATTTCGCAACTCGATGCAGTGCTTCTCACGCACAGCCACAAAGATCATATTGCAGGTTTAGATGACATTCGTGCATTCAACTTTATGCAACAACGCGACATGCCGGTGTATGGAACAAATGCCACCCTGCAACAACTGAGAACTGTATTTTATTATGCCTTTGAAGAAACCCGGTATCCCGGAACGCCTCAAATTCAACTGATGACCATCGATGAACAACCTTTTCATGTTCTCGATATTCCAATCATCCCATTGCCAGTAATGCATTTGCGTATGCCTGTGCTAGGATTTCGCATAGGCGGATTCAGCTACATTACAGACGCCAACTTTATCAGTCCTGAAACCATGAATCGGTTGGTGGGTACGGAAGTTCTCATATTAAATGCATTGCAACGAGAGCCTCACATTTCTCACTTCACTTTACAGGAAGCAATTGACATCGCAAAAAAAGTGGGCGCTCGTCAAACGTATTTTACACATATCAGCCATAAGCTGGGTTTACACAAAGTAATCGAAAAAGAATTGCCTAATTCCATAGCTTTGGGATTCGATGGTTTAAGCTTCGAACTTTAAGCTTTGCATAACAATTACTATCTGATCAAACCCCTGAGCGAGCAGCTGCAGTCGCTTTTAAAGGGATTTAGCCTGGTCTCTTGCTTTAGCCAAAACAAAGATGAATTGGTGTTGGAATTCAACAATGCTCAAACATCATTTTTTCTGAAAGCAAGCCTGCAGCCTTCCTTATGCTGCTTGTCGTTTCCTTCCACATTTCACCGGGCGAAAAAAAACAGCATCGACTTGTTTGACGAGATCATTCTAAAAAAAGTCATAACCATTCACTCGTTTTCAAATGAACGTAGCTTTTCTATTGAATTCGAAGATGACTGGAGTCTGCTTTTCAAAATGCATGGCTATCAATCTAATGTAATTGCTCTACACCAGAATAAAGCAGTCAAAATTTTCAAGAATCAATTCAACGATGATCTGGATATTCAACCGGAACAACTTCATCGCACGATCGCTCATAACAAACAGACTTTTGAAGAGAATCTTAGCGATCTTAGCAAACACTACATCACACTCGGCAAAGAGCTGGTTTCGTATTTGCAAATGCACTTTAGTCAACTTGCTTCGCTCGATGAAAAATGGTCGTTTTTCCAGCAAACTATTTCAGAATTGGAGAAGCCGGTGTTCAGGATTATAGAATCCAAAGGTAAAATCCACCTTTCCTTGCTAACCAGTGAAAAAGTGATTTCGACACATGCGACTCCCATTGATGCACTCAACGAATTTTATCACCTCCACACCTCCACCGATTCGTTTCAACATGAAAAGCATCAACTACTAAAATCATATCACGATTCGCTCAGGCGGATGGAAAGCTACATCGCCAAGAATCAAACCAAGTTGAATGAGATTGTAAACGACAAACATTATCAGGTTTGGGCTGATTTGGTAATGGCGCACATGCACGAAATTAAAATCGGTACTGAAAAAATCACGCTTGAGAACTTTTACAGCGGCCAACCGGAGGAAATCAAGTTGAAGAAAGAACTGAATGCCCAACAGAATGCCGAAGTCTTCTACCGGAAGGCAAAAAATCAACAGATCGAAATCAATCAGCTTTCTCAATCAATTGACACAAAGAAAAAAGAGATTGAGAAAACGAAAGCAGTTATCGCTCAAATCAATGATGCACCGGATTTAAAATCGCTGCGCCCGTTCATCAAATCAAAACCGGTTGCCAAAGCACAACAAGAGTCTGTGTCTCTCCCCTATCATGAATTCACATTCAAGGGATTTCGGATTTGGGTAGGAAAGAATGCGGAAGCAAATGATGAGTTGACGCTCAAATTTGCATTCAAGGAAGATTTGTGGCTGCACGCCAAAGATGTGGCGGGTTCGCATGTGTTGATTAAGCATCAATCCGGAAAACCATTTCCAAAAGATGTAATTGAACGCGCTGCTGAATTAGCCGCTTACAACTCCAAACGAAAAACCGATAGTCTTTGCCCTGTGGCTTATACACCCAAAAAATTTGTTCGCAAACGAAAAGGAGATCCAGCCGGAGCCGTAGTAGTTGAAAAAGAAACAGTAATTCTTGTACAGCCCAAGCTAAGCAACTGACCGCAAAATAAAATGGTCAATAGTCAGCATTGTCCGCTAACTATTGACCACTATCAATTGACTAATTGACTATTGTACTTCGTGTACTTTAATCATGTTCGAGCGGCCGCGCTCTTGAATTGGCATACTCGCCAGAATGATGAACACATCCCCCTTCTTCACATGACCATCACGTTTCAAAATTGCTTCTACATCGGCAATAGTATCGTCTGTAGACGAAGCTTTGTCGTAATGATAGGCGCGGGTAGCCCACACCAAATTCATTGTGTTGATAATTGCTGCATTGCTGGTGAACGCAAAAATATTTGCATTCGGGCGATGTGATGAAGCCTTGTAAGCGCTGTACCCCATTTGCGTCATACCCACAATCGCTTTCGCATTCACATCTTTCGCCAACTTACAAGCTGTCAAAATCAAGCTGTCTGTAAAATAGTTAGGCGATTTTGGATCAACGTCCTGAAACTTATAAAAAATACGTCCTTGCTTTTCAACCGAGCCAATGGTACGCACCATGCTTCGGATTACTTCGATCGGATATTTGCCTGCAGCCGTTTCTGCCGAAAGCATCAGTGCATCTGCTCCATCAATCACCGCATTCGCCACATCGTTTGTTTCAGCACGTGTAGGGCGAGGGTTTTCGATCATGCTCTCCATCATTTGGGTGGCAACGATCACCGGCTTCGATGCGCGGTTACATTTTTCCACCAGCATCTTCTGCACCATTGGCACTTCTTCCATCCATATTTCTACTCCGAGGTCGCCACGAGCTACCATCACGGCATCGGTTGCTGCAATAATTGCGTCAATGTTTTCAAGTGCCTCTGGCTTTTCAATTTTAGCTACGATGCGTGTGTTTGACTTATTTCTGTTGATAATATCTCTAAGGATTTCGATGTCAGCCGCTTTGCGAACAAACGAAAGCGCTACCCAATCTACCTGGTGCTTCAACCCAAACTCTAAATCTGCCAAATCTTTTTCCGTGAGTGACGGTGCCGACACTTTTGAGAAAGGAAGGTTAATCCCTTTGCGCGGCTTCAGCGGCCCGCCATAAATTACTTTGCACACTACATCAATGTCGCGTACCTCTACTACTTTCAATTCGATTTTACCATCGTCAATCAAAATCATATCACCGCGCTTTACATCGCGAGGCAAGCCTTCATACGAAGTACTAACCAATTCATTATTACCCAACACTTCGCGTGTGGTAATAATCAATTCTTGTCCGGCCACAATCTCAA
>JAJTHV010000438.1 GCA_021300095.1 Flammeovirgaceae bacterium
GAAACACGTACTATAATTTGGGCGAGTTAAAAAAGGCAGCTGATTACCATCTCAAGGCGCTTACTCTATTTGAAGAAGTAAAAAACAAGCGTGGTCAGTCTTTTTGCTTGAATAGTCTGGGCAATGACTATTTGGATCTTAAACAATACGATGCGGCTGAGAAATATTTTTTTCAATCCGAAAAATTAAAGGAAGAGTTGGGCGACAAGAGAGGCGTCATTACAACCTGGATGAGTTTAGGCGTTGTGTACCAACAAACCAACAGGGAAGATCTGGCGATGATTTATTTTAATAAGGCGCTGAACCGCGCTCGCGAACTTAAGCTATCGCTGGAAGAGTCTCGCTTGCTCTTTAACATCGGATCATTGCTTAAGCAGACCAAGAAAAATGAGGAAGCTTCTAAAAACTTCGCTGCCGCTTTGGTGCTGGCTCGACAGTCGGGAGATAGTGCGCTAGTGTTAAGAATTAAAACATACATCATCTCCTTAAAAAATGAGGAGCAAAAAGAAATTAAAGAGGAGCAAACACTCCTCCAGAACGTGCAAATTTCCCTAGAAAGCGGAGCGATTGATAACACAGCCGAAGGCTACTTTGCACTCGCGGATTGGTATGAGTCTCGCCATCAGTATGACAAAGCTTTAAAAAATATAAGGCTCGCTCAGCAACTCACTGATTCTGTTAAAGGCAGTCAGGTAATCTATCAGCTTAAGCGGCTGGAAGAAGAATACAAAACCGACAAGAAGGAGAAAGAGATCGCATTATTGAAAAAAGACCAGGAGTTACAAACGCTGGCGCTCAGTCGTCAGCGGGTAATTATAACGCTCGGCATCATTGCCTTTATCGCAGTTTTCGTTATTGCCATCTTGCTGATAAACCGTTATCGAGTGCTGAACCGCTCAAAACGATTGCTAGAAATCGAAAAGGTTCGCAACAATATCGCACGCGACTTACATGACGACATGGGCTCTGCGCTATCCTCCATCAATATTCTGAGTCAGGTTGCACTTGTTGAAAAAAATGGAAACACGCAAAGCTACCTGCAACGAATCGGAGATCAATCGTCTCGCATGATGGAAGACATGAGCGACATGGTGTGGTCCATTAATCCACGCAATGATTCTATGAATCAGGTTCTCATCCGCATGAGAGAGTTTGCCTCCGAAATTTTTGAAATAAAAAACATCGAATATCAGTTTCAAGAAAATGGCATGGCTCATGTGATCTTAAATGCAGAGCAACGAAAAAATCTCTTCCTGATCTTTAAAGAGTCCATCAATAATGCCGCCAAATACAGTGAAGCTAGCCGGGTAGAGATCAGCCTTCATCAACAGGGCCAGTTTTTAGTGATGTCAATCCAAGACAACGGCCGGGGCTTTGACGAAAAAACGATCAAGGCCAGAAACGGGCTACGCAACCTTCGCGAACGTGCCAAAGAAATAAACGGAACCCTTGAATTGCAAAGTGCTATTGGAAAGGGAACTGAAGTTGTTTTAAAGATGCCCATCGCATGATAATGCGATACCTCTACATAAAAGTAAAGGCGATATTTACTGGCGCGATATGATGCAACACTCCATTTTGCTGTACGAAGACAATCAATTGCTGAGCGAAAGCATACAGTCCATGTTGTCTTTGAATAAAAGCTTAAAGCTGCTCGGTGCTTACGAAAATCCGGTTCAGGTATGTGGCCATTTAGAAAGTAAAAATCCCGATTTATTACTGATGGATATTGACATGCCCGGAATGACAGGGATTGAGGCGGTAACGAAAGTTCGTGCTGTCAATAAAACAATTCCGATTCTCATGCTCACGGTATTTGATGATAACCAACATGTTTTTGACGCCATCTGTGCCGGGGCTTCCGGTTATTTATTGAAGAAGCATATTTCCGCTAAATTATTTTCTGCTATTGAAGAAGTTTTAGATGGTGGAGCCCCTATGTCACCTAGCATAGCTCGCATGGTGTTAACTTCCATGCAACAAAAAGTGATCACGGCAAATCCATATCAACTGACACCGAAAGAAAAGGAAGTGTTGGTCTCGCTGAGTAAAGGCAGCAGCTATAAAATGATTGGTGCCGAACATGAGATCAGTTTAGACACGGTGCGCTCGCACATTCGGAAAATCTATGAAAAGTTGCATGTGCACTCGCAAACGGAGGCCGTGAGTAAGGCAATCCATGAACGATTGGTTTAGAAATAGAACGGCTATTGATATCGAATTATGAAAAAACTACTCATTATACTTGGGTTGGTGAGTTCGCTGCTCGTACCATTTTCCTGTTCAACAGGAAAAAAATCAGAATCACTGATAACAGATACTGTAAAGATCGACAGTCTATCAACTTCCAATGCTACGAATCAATCACCCGAAACAAATTCGCGCGAAACGGACACCACTTCCTTTACTTCATTCATTGAATTATTCCAACAAACGGACGCCACACTTCCCGGCTGGGCAATAGAATCTTTTCTGGAGATGGAAAATATCGGGCATGTCAACGCCAAGGATATTCTTGAGACCGATCCTGTTTATGTGGTCCTTTTTGTTCACTCTATGCCTGTAGGCCCTGGGATTGATAAACTCTATGCGGCTACTTTTACCCAAGGCAAATTGATTTCAAAAATGGAACTGGGATCTTCCTATCCATCTTCCGGCCCGGATGGAGGTGGAATGGATTATGCGTATAGTTATAATTCAAAGAATCATATTTTAACCGTCACCAATTCATCCATCGACTGGGATGAACAAAGCCAGCAGGAGATAACCACGGAGAAAATTCAATTGTTTCAAATCACCAATGAAGGGAACCTAACAAACCCACGTGCTTATCCGGAAGTTTCTGAAAGGTTGTTGGGAAAAAATGAACTAACAGGTAAAACAAAAGAAGAACTCATGATTATGCGCAACGAGCCATTTGCTGTCTATGGCTATATTTTCAAGAACAAGTTTCTGAAAAATTATTTTGAGGACAAGGGTTGGTACAACCCACAATTCGATAATGTGAATGATCAGTTGAGCGAAGTGGAGAAGGCGAATATCAAATTGATTAAAGAGGTTGAAAATTCGATGTGAGATCATTTTTATTATGGTGAGCTAAAACTCTATCACATAATAATGCTATTTCAGAGACGGTTCAATCCTTGGACATTTGGAATAAATTATATCTAACTTTTACCTGACATTGCCTCCCCTATGAAGCCAATTACATATTCTCTACTTTTTTCAATTATTTTAAGTTGCGCTCCCGGCAAAAACAATGAGACGGCCACAGACAGCACACAAATCATTGCTACGGATACACTGGCGACTCAAGTCGAAGAAAATTCTACATTTTCTACGGGTGAATCCGGTCAATCTTTGTCACCTTATGATACTTCCGAACCGCCTTCTGGAATCACAAGTAATTTCCCAGAGGTCTCAATGGAGGCTCTCACCAGCGACACTTTAGAGGCAAAGATTAACAATCAAATAGCTGAATTAGCTCAAGCATACGATACCATGCGCTATGCTACAGTAACCTCAAGCTACTCATGGGAAAGACCTTATTGTTATCCAAGTCAGGATGGCCCATGTAGTATGGGAACCCAAACAGAAGAAGAAATAAAGAAATGGTTTTTTGATCGGTCCTATAAGCTGAGAGGTTTTTCAAGGGAGTTTAAAATTGGTCTTCTGGATCCGGTTACAAAGTCTACACTCTATTTTTTTTCAAATGACTCTTTAACTGCAGTACGTGAGCAAAGTGTTTACTCAGGCGATTTTGGTTATACGAACCATCTAACAATAATTGCTGCACAATGCCCACGCTGTGGTATAAGTATTACCAATGATGGACAAGTAAGCTATATGAATGAAAAGGATTTAGCAACGACTCAACAAGAGTTTTATGAATCGATGTCAGAGTTAATCAGTATACTCAAAGCGAGTCAGAAAAAAGCTAAGGCAGACGGTGACTATTTCATTTTTAGTGTCAATCGTACGGAAGAAGGAAATGCCGAGGAAAAGTCAAAGGCAATAACTTATCCAGTCGAGTTTAGGGTTACAAAAGAGCTTTATCCAAATTATATATCCAAGCAATGAAATATTTTGTTCTTGCACTTCTCCTACTACCCGTTTTTGTTAACAGCCAAGGCTTTCCCAAAAAGCCGACCAACTACGTAACTACTTTTGATCCGTTTTATACAAACCAATCCTATCTCAGCAAAAAACAAGAAGAGGCGCTCAACGCGAAGCTTCGCGCTTTTGAAGACAGCACCAGCAATCAATTATTCATTTATATCACCAGTAGCCTTTACGCCAAAGATTTGGAAGACTACTCACGCGAAATTTTTAACACGTGGGGCATCGGACAAAAAGACAAAAACAATGGAATATTGATTGCCATTTTTATTGAGGACAGATCGTATCGAATTCAAGTAGGCTATGGGTTAGAAGCTGCGCTTCCCTCGGATTTATGCAAACAAATTCAAGATGAGCACATGGGGCCGCATTTCAAAAAAAGGGATTATTATGAGGGGATACAGGCGGGTGTGGATCAACTTATCTTTTATAGTCGTCATGAATATAAGCCACCCACTGCCTTTGAGCAGATGAAGACACCCATCATCGTTACCTTTTTGGCGGGACTTGTTCTTTTGATTATCAACCTATCTTCGCTTAAAAAATGGAGTAATCAACCGAAACGAAAACAGAAATATCTTCTACTCGGCATTTTGTTTCTGGTCATTCCGATTATTCTGGCTTTTGTTATCAATTCCCTCCAAACAGAAGCGCATTATCTGATGATACCTATCCTCGTTGGCTCCTTTGCTGAACTTCTCCTCTGCATTGTCATCAACGACAAAGGAGGAGTGCGATACGATTATGAATCCGATGCTGCCTACGAAAGACGAATGCGCGAACAGGCAGCAAGGGAAAGCAGTAGCTCTGATTCAAGTTCAGACAGTGGCAGCGGTGGGGGCGGAAGTTCAGGCAGTGGTGGTAGTAGCAGTAATTGGTAATTGACATGCTTTTGAAAAAGATCCTTCCGCTCCTTCTCTTCATCACAAGCCTTTCAACGGAGGCGCAGGTCAGCAAGTATGATTACCTCTACTTCTGTGATCAGCTGATGGTCAACACCAATAATTCCGTTCCCTATCTTCAAGGCTTCTATGCCGACCTAAAACAATTCAAGCTAAAATCCAGTTTTCGGTTCCGTTATTTTGATTCGTATAACTTCATTCGCCAACCGGATGAAAGTGCATTTAAAAAAATCAATGGTGGCTCAAATTCCATTTACAAAACAACAGCGCTAGAGCTATGGAAACTCTACAATCAGTGCTATCTAAAAAACGGAGAGATAGTAGCCTATCTGCGACTGGAAGATTATAAAACAGATCTGGAAAAAGGCTTTGGTTTGGTAAGAGAGATGCAACAATTGCAGATCGCTATGGGCAAAGCCCGTGACCAACTCGCTGGTAAAATTGCCAGCGAGGCCAGTTCATTGCCCACTTCCAACGGCTTTATCAAACCCTATCAATTACTAATGAAAGCCATTTTACATGAAGAAGATTTGATACGCAAGCTGTCTCGAAATTTTAACGAAGAAACGTTTGTGGGATTTGCGCAGGAAGAAATTTTAAAATCATTTTTAGAAACAGATGATTTGCTGAAAACGATAAGCGCCATCAAGTTACCCGGTCAAAACTATTTTAACAATTGTGTGGAGGGCCTGCAACAGATTCAAAAAGCCAAACAACATGCACTCGACAATTTCAGTAATGAAGCTACGTTCGATGGACGGTATGCCAATCAGCTCTACGATAATCTGCAAAACTACTTCAACAACGACATCCTTCATTTTTATTCCAATTTTTGTGCTCAGTCCAAACTCACGTACTATCCAATGGCCTTTCGGCAATACGATTTCGATGCGCCACTCAAACCCTGGATGTTCACATACCTCACTTACTCGCCAGCCATCTTAGATAGCTTACGTATCGGCAAGCAACCTGCTGCATTACCTGTGGCGGGCTTCACACAACTCAATGCCATCGTTCATTATTTAGACGAATGTGTCGGCTCGATGGAAAATCTTTTTAAAGAATTGCGCAGCGAAGGAAGTACCTGGAATAGTTTGAGAGGGGGCAAAATGCCTTACAAAAATCCAGTTCTCAAATTTGATAAGTTTCGAATTCCCATCAGTCTGCATGGACTTATCTTGAAGGAGAGCAAAAACCTGCCCGCATCTTATCGCGCCAGTCTTATCAATCGCGTAAACGATATGCAACAAATCATGCTCGCGCTGCAGGATCATTTAATAGAATTGAGTCAATACATGAGTAGCGGCACGTTTCGTGGAAAAAGTATTGACTACATCGACACTAAACTTAAAACGATCGAAACACTTTATACCGAACTGGATAGTCGCAAAGAATCTTTGTTTCTCGAAGTGCGCAAAGCGTACGCAGCGCATCCGCCACTAAAAAGAAATGCATGGACCGTCACCGCCTCGGCTTTGCTCAAAGCAACGGACGATAGTCGCAAAATCTTAAAACAAGTTGATCAGCGCGTGTACGAACAAAATCAATCCCCCCTATCTGCGGCAGCTATCCACGAAGACCAGCGCGACCTCATCTCTAACCAGTTGAATTACATGAAAGGAATTGTGCGGATTGGTCGATATAATGGACTCTGTCCCTACACACCATACGAATACATTCCGGATTACTTAAAAACGCTCGAAGAAAAAGTAACGAACTTTCCCACGGAAGTGGAAGACAAAAACAAAACCTATGGCGATTTTCTCTACATGCACAATAGCATTGTGAACCAATACAACAAGTTTGCCGAATTAGGTCTGGGAGAAAATGAATATGCTACCAATGACCCTATGCGACCGGTTTACATTCTGTCGTACATTCAACAGCCACCCAAATATCATCACGAAATACCAAAGCCGGAAATACAAAAAGAACAACCCGCGAAAAAGGAAGACGCAACAGAAGTGAAGGACACTGAAGTCATTTCGTTTGAGGGCTATCCTTTCAACAACCTGGTATTGCTGCTCGATGTTTCGGGTTCTATGAACCAACCTGAACGGTTGCCTTTGTTGAAGAAAAGTTTTCAGCAATTGGTTCGGCTGATGCGCACAGAAGATGAAGTGAGTATTGTCATTTATTCCGGCACAGCCGTCCTTCATTTACCTCCCGTATCCGCTACCGACACGGTTACCATTATGCAGTCGATACAAACACTGCGCTCCGAAGGCACTACCAACATCGTGGATGGATTAGCATTGGCTTATAAAACCGCAAATAAAAACTTCATCAAAGAGGGTAACAACAAAATCATTTTAGCTACCGATGGCGATTTTAAAACGGCAGAGGCGCTTTACAAACTCGTTGAGAAAAATGCAGCTAAAATTACCCTCAGTGTTTTTGATTTCAGTCAACTGGCTCATCCAATCTTTGCCCTTCAAACACTGGCCGAAAAGGGAAGCGGGAGTTATGTAAAAGTCACGAAAGAAAATTCGTTGAGTGCATTGGCAAAGGAAGCTCAGAAAAGCAACTTTGAAAAATGAAAAATAAGCAAACGATGAAACAGCTAGTGGCGCTTCTTGTTATTGTGTGCGTGGGATGTTCATCCTCTGAAAATGACAAATTAGTGCTAGTAAAAAATTCCACTGAAAAAATCAGTGAAGAACTTCTAGCCTTAGAACGCAAATGGCTTGAAGCTGAGTTTAAGCTAGATACTGCCTACATTTCCACTCTCATTGATTCAACTTTTATAAGTGTCTCCGGCAAACATATTTCCACCAAACAAGAGGAACTCGATGGAATGTGTCGCAACATTTCTTCCATGCGAAGCGACAACATTTTTTTAGATTCGCTGAAGTTGGAAGACGGTCAAGTGAACGTATACGAAAATACAGCCGTTGTTACCTTCATTGTACACACCTACAAAAAAGACAAAGGTCAACCGATCGAAAAGCGCACTCGGTTTTACGATGTGTGGGTAAATCGAAATGGCAAGTGGAGAGCCGTGGCCGCACAAGGCACGGTGGTAGAGTAACAAATCATTGTAGCATGATCATGCTATTTCGAAGCGCCTTGATTCTTGTGAGATTTGAGAATGAAAAAAACCTGTTTTTACTTATCATTGCTACGATCACTCACGCAGGCAATAACCCTCAAACTATAAATACAGGCATCGAACCAGCTGCAGCGGATAAAATCGATTAATAATTTTAATTCAATCAAAGAAATATCTATGCAATCCATTACAAATATACAGGCAGATTATAAGAATTTTTATAAATGGATGTTAGTGCCTTTTAGCATCTCCATATTGGGATTTTCGTACAGCTATTATCTGAATCTGGCGAATGCTACATTTCACCAGCATGTACATGGTATTTCAGCAACACTGTGGTATGTCCTGATTTTAATTCAACCTTACCTAATCACTCGCAAACAAAATATTCAAAAACACAAAACGTTGGGGACTGTCGGAATTATTTTAGCTGGCGTGGTTGCGGGTAGCGCATTAACGATCATACCAAAAAATATAGATGACGTTAAGGCCCTTGATGTCAACGGCTTCTTTAACCCAACCTTTGCCTACTTCGCAACACTTATAGATTTTCTGTTGGTTTCAATGTTTATGTTAAGTGTGGGTTTAGCTATTTTGAGTATCAAAAACAAGAAAGTACCAGACCATGTTCAGTGGTTAATGGCTTCTGTATTTTTTGTTTTGTCGCCAGGGTTGGCAAGATTGATGGGTATTATATCAATTATTGCGAACAAGGGAAGTCTGGAAGGGATTTCATTGGAGAAACTGGCCATCCCAGCAATGGTTGTCATGATTTCGCTTATCTCATTTTTCTATTACAAATATGGAAGCTTCAGACACTTGTCATTTAAGCTATTAATTATTTGCCACGTGCCTTACTTATTTGTTTCACAAATTGGTAATAATGAACATTTCAGAAATATTGTTACTGCCATTTTCAAATAAAGCTGGCTAGCACAGCCAGCAAACTTAAAAGGGGTATGGAAAGAAAATTTACTTTTTCAAAAGTGTTAGTTGTTTTGTTGACTTCGGTTGCGACCATAACGTTATCCGCACAAACAATATCCATCAACAAGACTCAACTCGATAAAAAAATCGATTCTCTGTTCAAAGCGTTTAACAACACTTCCTCGCCTGGCTACGCCATCACCATTCTGCAAAACGGAAAAACAATCACAAAAAAAACGGTGGGCATGGCAAACATAGAGTTTGGTGTTCCCTTTTCGCATAACACCGTGGTATGCATTACCTATTCCGAAAGCAGAGAATTTATTTCTATTGGTGCGGCCTTGATGGAGCAGGAAGGATTACTAACGCTGAACGATAAGGTTCGAAACTATTTCCCAAAACTACCCGCGTGGAGCGATGGCGTAACCATACAGGATCTATTAAATCACAGCAGTGGCTTTTGCGATGAGTGGGCAACCTTGGTGCTAACACAAGCCAGCATGGGCAATCGGTTGGATGTATCGCAATTCCTGAATTTTCTATACAATCAACCACATCCTCAAGTAGAACCAGGCAAAGGCTACATGTATTCCAATTCTGATTTCGGCCTGCTTCGCCTCATTCTTGAAAAGGC
>JAJTHV010000160.1 GCA_021300095.1 Flammeovirgaceae bacterium
CCCAGCCAGCGCCACAACGCCCCTGTACACTTCCTCCAAAAAAAAAAAACTCATTCGCCATTCGATTTCCTCTCGAAATCGCTTTCAGCTTCTTCTCTAGGTCATTACCACTCCCTCTTATCGCATTCTCTTATTTCAGTTACGCACCTACAATTAACCAGTAGGCAACTTCCCTCACTCACGAACTCAACGCAGTCTCGCCTGTCTCGTGACCCTTTTCACTCCCGACGAGCCGTGATGACACACAACGCTTCCGCAGCCCCCAACAACGCCACCCCGAACGCCTTCCGGTCGACTAAGGAAGCAGCACGATCCTCTCGCCCTTCCCACGTTGGAAGGCACATACGACAAACCAACGTCTTGCTTTGGATCCATACGTCCTTTGCTTGTCCAACGAGTCCTAAAATTTCAGCCCACCACTCCTTGTCCGCCGACACGTACTGTATTCCAATGAGTGTTTCTGCGGTCTTCGACCTGGCCCTTCGTTGCTTCCAAGTTACGATTATCATGCCATTGTCGGATCAGCGCACGATAGCAAAACATTCTATTTCAAAGCTGCCCATGTTCCTGGTTCGTGGTAACTCATCTACGGTTTCCCTCCATCCGTCGTTGTAACACTACTTAGGTGACCAACGAGGATCCCCGAGCACACCACCCCTCGCATCCCCTTGCCCACGTCCTCCCATCGCCTGTCCGATGCGTATACCTGCGGTCTTCGGCTTGGCATTATCCCCCGCTAGTCAATCAACTAGTGTACCCTTTCCTCTGCCATTCCAGCGCATACTTTATATCTTCCACAATTTCTTTCCGTGCCAACCATCCTTTGGAAATTCCCCTCTGCAAGTCTCTCCTTCCCACTAGGACAGGTCCATCGCCGAGCACCCTGCGATGCTTAACGCTCCAACTAATATCGAGCCGCACCGAAACACTCCTTTTTTCATTTGGCTATTCGAGCAAGCACGTCGTCTCATACTTTCGCTCGTCACAGATAGACAAGAGGCATCTGCCCACCGGACAGCATCCTCCAGGAATTTCGCCACAGGTTGCATATGGGGTCCGGGAGCCACGGACGACATGGGGCGGAGTCATTGCCGTCCTTGCCCGCCAGCCGGGGCCAGAGCCTTGTCCGATCTGTCAATGCTCTCTTGCATCATGACATAACACCAGATACCGAGCACATTCGAGCCCACGTTCTATTGCCACAGTGACATTTACACCTACTCACTCAATATAGCCAGGGAGTGATCGGATTTCTGAATATGGTCCATTACACTGCCACAGATCTCTTGCATCTTACCCATACCAATTTGACGACCACTAAGCTCGAAAATCCAGACTCCCATTTCATTGCCCACCAGCTCAGGTTTACATGTTGATATGACAAAGAATTACGCTCCGCTGCCGCCATATGAATTCCTCCTTTATGAGCAAAAGCTGCCTGTCCTACAAAGGAGCAGCGCTGTTTGGACCGCGATTCATTATCTCAACCACGTATCGAGACAGCTGGTTCAATTCAAAGAGTTTGGTTTCGCAAGATAAAGTCGTGTTGACATGACGAGCAAGACTGGGGACAATAGAACACAGATCATCATTGCCAGTACACTCTCCAATCCCATTGATAGTTCCCTGAACAAGACCTACTCCGGCACCTGAACAAGACCTACTCCGGTATGACATGCAGAAACACTGTTTGACACTACACAGCCACAATCGTTGTGCGCATGGATGCCGATGATACAATACGGTTCAAAATGCTGTACCAAGATCCTTGCCGTCTTCTGCACTTCCCATGGCATCGTTCCTCCATTCTTATCACACATGACTAGACAACTGTCCCCGGCATCGACGGCGGACTCACAACACGCTATGGCATATTCTGGATCTGCTATTTCAAGCTCCAACTCCACTAGTACAATTCTTCCCAACCTAACCAGATATTCGACTGAATCATGAATCATCTTACGCTGGCCCGCACCTCCCCCGAGGAATGAACCATCCGCAGAGCCACATTCATCACCGGCTTGTCTCAGGATCAGCAGCTTATCAACTCCTCAGTGACATACTTGGCCCGTCGTTAGGAGATGTGCGAATCAAGCCCACCTTTACGCTGGCGACATTCTAACCCAACCCTCAGGTCACACTTTTTGAGATGGAAAAGACACAAGCCAATCGTGATCAGCCGGACCCACACCCCTCCTCGCATGAAACTGCATATGTCGGTGTACACTTATTACGCTCGCGGTACCTCACGCAGTACTCTACCCACCACCCGCACAAAACGAAATCTTATTTCACACACATATTCTTATAATATTATATTATATTATGGGTATTATCTACACTTCGGGGTGCCTTTTGCAACCTAAGGATCTAACACCCGCCGGATAAAGGTTGTGATTTGTTCGAAGTAACGGTAAAGCAGATCCAGACACTCCCGGCACGACGGTCTATCCATGTCCATCTTTCAATGCCCAACATCGAAAAATACCGCAACCGCATAACATCTCCTTTTAATCCTCCCTTCTGATACAATGATCCCACAGCACTCCCACTTCTACGTTTCCCTTTCCAGCCGACCGCGTCCAGGGACAGGTGGCGTCCGCAGCGACACCTCGACCTACCCTTCCGCAACGCTCTGTACAGCGAGGGATGATGTTGACTTCCTAGTTCTCCCGGCATCGAAACCCCACTTCACAAAAAAAAAAAAAAAAAAACTTCGACGTCCAATGTCCGTCTCGCCGACACCACCAAGAAACAATTGCTCGACTGAGCTGTCCCGACTTTACGCTCGGCGCAACAAGCGGGATCGTCCTTCACCACTCAGTAGGGAGCCACCGACGATCGTTATCACGAC
>JAJTHV010000413.1 GCA_021300095.1 Flammeovirgaceae bacterium
CAACGCATGGAAAGATGCGATCTCAATGACGCCATGTACTTGCCCCTCGGTAATTAAAGGCACAATGCAAACGCATCGCGGCAGGGCTTCGCCCAAGCCGGAAGTTATTTTAATATAATCTTTTGGAACATCTGTCAGGTAAACGATTTCTTTCTCATAATACACCTGCCCGATCATACCCTGCCCTACATTGATTCGTTGCTCGATGTACTTCTTTTTGCCGTAGGCGTATGAGGCTGTCAATTCAAAATAGGAATCTTCTTCACTTTGCTTCAATAAATAGAAGCCTCCTTGGTTGGCGTGCAAATATTTAACGATGTTGGAAATCGCCTGAAAGGAATACTCCACCAAATCATTTCCCTTGTGTTTGAGCTCAGCTATGGATGCCACTCCATGTGTTACCCAATTTCCCTCTTCTTCTTTCTTTCGCAGGTCTACGATTTTGGTATGCGCTGATTCCAGTGAGGTACGGATGCCTTCATCTTTAATCGTTTGTAATACCTCTATAAATTTTTCTCTACCAATTTCGTTGATGCTTTGAATGGCAAGACGTGACTCGCTGATTGCTGCTTGTGTCGATGCCAGATGCTCTTTTATAAAGAGTTTCTTGTCTGACTTTACTTCCTCTGGGTTTGATAGTGCTACTAACTCGTTGATAAAACTTTTGGAAGCATACTGCATCCACAGTAGAAATAAAAGAGTGCCAAGTACCGTAAATGCAGCCCAGCCAAAACCTTGCTGCCAAATGACCAAGGATAAAACGACTGTATTCACAGTCAAAAAAAACCAGAAGACTAATTTACTTTTCATTTTCTACTATATAATCGATTTTGTCTTGATGGACTCAAACACACTACTATCCAACACCCAAACAAAAACCGGCTTTATTTCAGGATGCCCCGTGACGGAGAAAGAAATCATGTTGACATAAATGTTTTCCGTTTGCTCGCTGAAATCGTCTTCGATCGTATGTTCTATCTTGGCCAATGTCTTTCCTTGCAACAGCGGTATATCACCATACATTTTTGCTTTTAATTCATTGGACAATTTGGTGATGACGGATGCGGAAAGGATATTATCAACTTCTTTCAGAAATTCTTCCTTCAAATTTATGCTGGCATCCTTGCCTACCGGAATGCCCGTTGTAAGCAAATCCACTTCTTTGTCGGAAAAAAACAAATAACTTTTTCCAGTGATGTCACCAAATATCTCGGTTGTCAACAGCAGGCTACCTTGATTTAAAACGAGGGCATCATCGATCTGTACTTCGCCCACAGGATGAAAGCCCGCGTGGATTTGGTTAAATCCGATTTGCTGCGTTGTCATGCGCGCAAGTGCTGAAGCTGCGTTGGCATATCCGGCATCAAACGACTTATCTAATTTCTCTGCCGTATTTTGATTCAATGCTTCGAGCATACCTATTATGCATTTATGGTTCTGTTTAATTGATTTCCTACCAAAGCGTTGAGTATGCCAGGAATACTTAGCGCCAGACATACATTTCCATTACCTAAAATGGTCACTCCACTTAGATACGAAATGGAATCAAAAGGCTTGCGCAGTGGCTTTTCTACAATTTCTTTTTGTTGCAATAGTTTATCTACGATAAAGCCAATTCGCTTGCCATTGAATGACACCACTACGATTTCCAATTTTTGCTCCGGGTGCAACTGATCAAAGGATGCATATTTCTCTTTGGACTTGCCGATGCTTTGCGCAAATAAATCCGACAGGAATACAATGTGAATGGTATTGCCGAGATGAACGGCAATCAACCCGTTGGCTGCTTTATGAATTTCACTTTTGTAAATGGATATAACCGACTCGGTATACGACAGTGGAATAGCGTAGGTCTGATTGTCTAAATCAAAAAGTAAGGTAGACTTCACCGCCATCGATGATGGAAGGCTGAGCGTAAAAATCGAACCTTCACCCAACATGGTGTCTACCTGCACGGTGCCGCCAATGGAATCGAGGGCTTTTTTCACTACATCCATTCCTACGCCTCTTCCGGAAATAGCTGTTACGGAATCCATGGTAGAAAAGCCCGGTTCAAAGATGAGCATCGTCAAATCGCGGTCGCTCATCTGGCTCGCATCTTGTGCTGTGATCAATCCCTTCTCGATTGCCTTTTGTTTGATGCGCTCGGGGTTAATGCCCGCACCATCGTCTTTTATTTTAATGATGACAGTATCGGACTCACTGCTTGCAGAAAGCGTTACGGTTCCTTCTTCTACCTTTCCTTTTTGTTTACGCACTTCCGGCTTTTCTATACCGTGCCCTACTGAGTTACGAATGAGGTGAATGAGTGAATCGCTGATGACCTGCAAAATGTTGCGATCAATCTCCGTTTCCGTTCCTTCCAACTTCAGCGATACTTTCTTCCCTTCTTTCGAAGAAGCATCGCGCACGATGCGATGAAATTTATTGAACAAAAAACCTACCTGCACCAACCGCACATCCATGACGGAGTATTGCAAGTCAGACGAAATTCGATTTAATCGGGAATATTCATTGGATGAGTGCGTACTAGCTCCATTGGCAATGATGCGATCGCGCTCAATGATAAGTTCGCCTACTAAGTTTAACAGGTTATCTAATTTTTTAACCGGCACCTGCACCAGATCAGAAAACGAAACATTGGTGGTTTCTACGTCTGATTCATCATTGTCTTCATCTTCCGGCACTTCACTAGATGCGAGATTGGACGTATCTGTTTGTACGCCTGTAGTCTCTTGCGCTGCTGGTTGTTGTGGTGCTTGCCCCACTGCAGGAACCTGCTTGGCATTTCTGATAAAAACTTCGAGCTTGGTTTTGATGCCTCTATACTTTACGTCTTTTGGTGTTTTGATGGCTTCAATTAATTCTCCCAACACATCGGCTGCCTTAAAAACAGAAGTGAATATTTCACTGCCCAGTTCCAATCTCCCTTCGCGTACTTCGCCAAAGAAATCTTCGAGCACGTGTGCCATCTCGGCAATTTTATCGAAGCCCATGCCGGTGGCGTTGCCTTTGAGCGTATGTGTGATTCTGAACAATGCCTGCACAGCTTTGCTATCATTCACATTTTTTTCTAACACGGTAAGCAACCGATTCAGCTCGGTATAGTTTTCCAGTGCTTCTGCTAAAAATATTTCGCGGTATTCGTTGTCTTTCTCGTTACTCATAATGCGCTGATTATAAAGTTGGGAATCTCTGTTAAAGGAATTTGATGTTTCGCAGCACCCGATTCAAATGCTACCATGGGCATTCCATACACAACGCTGGAAAGTTTATCTTGTGCGATAGTTAGTCCACCTGCTTCGCAGATTTTGCCAAGCCCCATGGCGCCATCTTTGCCCATGCCGGTAAGAATAACACCTATGGCTCTGCTGCCGTAAATGTTGGCCACCGATTCGAACAAACAATCGATGGAAGGATGATTAAATTCTTTGTAGGAATCATACACATATCTTGCCACCGGACTTGATCCGGCATAGTCAATGCGCATGTTGGCTGTTCCCGGTGCGAGATAAATATGATTACCTAATAAATGTTCTCCATCCTGAGCCACGCTTACGTTAAGTCCCAACGCTGCCAATCGGGCCGAAAATGATTCGATGAAACGCTCGGGCATGTGCTGGGCGATGAGTACAGGGATGCTTAAGTTGGCGGGCAAGTTGGTGACCATGAGTTCAACTGCACTTGGGCCACCGGTAGAAGCACCGATCACGAGAATATCATAATTGAGACGTGCCTCAAACGTATGCTCGGAAGTATTTCTTCCTTTTACTTTTTGGCGTAGCTTCAAATAATCAGTTAGTGATGCCTCCCGCACCATGCGTGTCAATGGAAGGTATCCTTGG
>JAJTHV010000166.1 GCA_021300095.1 Flammeovirgaceae bacterium
CTGCTTTCGCATCGATGCCCTTGATGACTCCGGTAATATCAATGGAGCCATCATTGAAAAATACCTGAGCTGTTAACTTAGGTGCAATTCCCACCACGCGCGTGTCGGATTTGATTTCATGTATAATCGCTTCACTCTGATAAATTGCCTGTCGGCTGTTGGCTGATTTAATAGAGCGAATGAAGTGGTAGCTCCTTTTGTAACGAGGGTAATCTTGAATCGGCTGATAAACGCTTGGTTCTATTTCATTAAATAATCGAACATGGGCAGTACGATTTAAGATTAATCCATCGAGTAACTCATTTAAACCATTCATAAAACCGAGTAGCCCTATAAACATGCTAATGCTGAATGTAACACCGATGGCGGCTACTAATGTTTGCTTCCAGCGTGCCATCAGGAGTGATTTAGCAATCCGAAAAATCAGATAATAATTCATGGATTGGGTTTGTAGATTTTATCGGTTACTGCTAGCCCCTTCAGAATTTCAGCTTTTTGAAAATCCGACAGCCCTACAACTACTTTACGTTTTTCTTTCTTCGAGATATACACCATTGAGTCGGAGGTGAGGTAGGTGCGTGGGATGGTAATCGTCTTGATCTTTGTAGCGATGATGATATTGGCTTCCACGGAGAGATTAGGATACAAAACACGAGGCGGCACTTTAAACTCTGCCTCCAGCGTAAACGAACGCGAGTCTTCATTCATTAGCGGTTCGATCTTTGTGATGGTAGCTTCAAACATTTTTCCTTTGTAGCTGTCCATGCTGATGGCAATAGTCTGTTGCAGTTGAATGCGCACAATGTCGTATTCATCTACTTGTAACTCAAGATAAAATGCGGTGGCATCGCCAAGTATAGCCACTGGAGCCAACGTATTGACAAATTCACCCGTCTCTTTCAATATTTTGTATACTTTGCCATTCAGTGAAGAGCGAATGATGTAGTCGCCTGCCTGCGCGTTGCTGAGTTTTGCATTTACCTTGGTTTGGTTAGCTGCAAATTGAAGTTGTTTAGTCAAGTCGTTGATGTGCAGCTGCGCCACCTGATATGCGGTGGAAGAATTTTTGTATGCCAGTGTACGTTGTTCTAACTCAACCAGACTTCCGATGTTTTGAGCGTAGAGATTCTTCTGGCGATGCCACAGGAGAGAGTCGTTTTTCATTTTACTAAAGGCCAACTCAATATTCACTTTGGCTTCCGAAAGCTTTTGCTGATTATTGCGTAAAGCACTGTTGTCTGCCGCGAGAGTGGCGTTGAGGGCATTGTAGTAAGATGTTTCACTTTGAATTTGTAAGATGGCATCTCCTTTCCGGATCGAATCTCCTTCTGTCACGAAGATGCGCGATATTTTTCCTGCTACAGTAGCGTAGCATTGATATTGGTTTTTACTTTTTACAAGCCCTGATGCATAAACTGATTCCGTGATGGCACTTTGTTCAGGATTGATCACTTCGTCTTTGTCTTTGCAAGTTAGTGTGACGAAGGAGAGAAGGAGTAGCAGGCGAGCGTTCATCAGTTAGGAATAATAGTAAAATCAACATGCAGAAATACGTCTCTGTGTTGATTCATGATTTTTAGTTAAGAGCCGGCTTATATTCTGCCTTTTATTTCACTGGGGTGGAAATTGTTGAAGTATTTTGAAGACAGCTTCAGTAATTTTCGTTTCACTCAGATCGATGTCATTGTCATTCAGAACGGATGAGGCCCATCCACGCCATACCAGATTGTTTGTTTTCGCATCCATTAAATCGATGATGAGCGTTCCTTCCCGATAACTATATGAATCCATTTGATTTCTCATCCAGTACGGTCCATAGGCGTAGCCATAATTAGCAGGACGAATAGAGGCTCTGTTGTCAACAATGATATGATAGTGCACTCGTAAAGACGGAGTGAGTGAATCTTTAAGAATAGATTTACCTACCAACTGAAGATCTACTGCTTTTTTGATGCGCTTGTCCGTAAGTTCGTTATAGTACAGGGGCTGATTTTTCGATTCAATGTCTTTTGTTGGTAGCCAGTTGTAAGATTTATATTGCCGCAAATTTATTTCCCGATCATAATCTGTGCGTACTACAATTTGCGAAGAACAACTAAGCAATATGATTGCTAGTACAACATAATGAATGCTACATTTTTTCATATTGATCCTAATCTTTTCTTGCGACTAAACGCAAGCATAGCCAAACCGCCTAAAAAGAACGCACCACCCAGGATAGGAGGCCACACGATAGTGTGTTCTTTCTCTTTATCAATTTTAATTTTACCAAGGTCAATAACTTCTTCTTTGGTGTTAAAGTTAAAGCTTCCCGATCCGATCATCAGTGCACCTACCATAACTAAAGTAGCTCCCAGCCATCTTATTTTCATAGATCTATAAATTAATACACATGTGTTGAAAGAGGCATGAAGTAAGCTCTCACAAAAGCATGCTTTTGGTTTTCTGTCATTTTATCAGCTTGCTTCACTTCCACTTTTATTTTGTCAAAGTGATGGTCGGCCAACAGAATGTTCAATAATTCTGTTTTAGCTTCAGTGGGACCAAACAGCAACACTTCCTGATAGTTTTTAATGACAGCACCAATTTGTTGGTAAAAGCCGGATTGTTGATGTTGTTCCTTTTGGTGCATGCGCTTTTCACCGTTGTGGATGGTGGTCTCTTTTACTTCGTGCGTAAAGGTGGAGTCAATGGTTTTTGTTTCCATTTTGTCTTGCGAAAATTCCATTAGGTGGGCGGTGGTATGATCCATCCAAATTCCGAGACGTGTGGCTTTCATATTAAATGCTTTTTCTACCTTGAATCAATCGTAGTAAAACAGCGATTAGCGCAATTACCAGCAGAATGTGAATGATTCCGCCTGTTTGAAAGCCTAAATAGCCGATGGCCCAGATGATAATTAGAATCACGGCTACAGTGTAGAGAATGTTTCCCATGTTGTTTTTTATTTTAAACTGTGAATAGCTAAACCAATTGTTGATACTCCGGTGGACAAATCGAGAAATGCACCAATCCGAGAGTTAAAGTGATATTCGGAGCCAATGTGAATGTCCAGAAAGAGGGTGGAAGGAGAGCCGTAGTAGTTCCTGTTTCCTGAATATCCCACATCCCATGTAGAGTTGATGATGGCAAATCCCAGTGAACCGGCCAGATAAAAGTCCCACTTACCAGTAGCATTCAAAAGATCATCGAAGTAGTAAAACCCTTTTACACCAATTGGAATTACAGATTCACGATAAACATAATTATTGCCATTGTCCGGGTAATCATTTGAAAAACTGTAAAAGCTGATAAATGGAGCAAGTGTAAAGTCTTTTGCCACGTTCAACTCATAATTAAATGCAAACACTGGAATACTTCGCCCTACGTAGCTGTAATAACCAGATCGTCCACCGATGCCCAAACCGAGATTAATGGTTTTGCCATATTGCTCTTGGCCAAAGGAAGTGTAAAATGTGCAGCAGGTGATTACTAAAATTACTAAGACTGATTTCATGAGGGTGATTTAAAGTGAACTAATAATTTTTTGAAGTTCGGCTTTTGTCTTCCCGATTTTTATCTGAATGCGGCCAAGCATCTCGTCTTTTTTACCTTCTACCAGCAGCAGGTCATTGTCGGTTAAGATAGCAAATTTTTGCTTTAGCTTTCCTTTGATTTCGTTCCAGTTGCCTGTTGCTTCACTTGTATTTTTCATTTTTGTATTGCGTTAATGTGCGATGTAAAGTACCGGTAAATACCAGCAAGTTGACTTGTATTTGAGTACTGATTTTTTACAGATATCACAGTTGGCCTCCTAGTTAAATTCGTAGATATATCTATCAACTCTTGTGATTTCTCTTCAAAAAATAAGCAACAAAGAAATTATCGATTCAATACATAGTTTCCACCACTGTCTCGTTGCGCTTCAACTGCCAGGCTTTGGTGTCCATTCGCAGCCACTGCATAGTGTGTTGCTTTTTCATGCTCTCCAAGCTCATACTGCAAAATAGCTTCCTGATGATTGCGAACTGCTTCCAGTAAATGTTTGATCGCTTTTCGATGCTGCGCCACCAATATTTCAGAATGGGCGGGTGAAAATGTTTTTTTTATCGGAGGGTGTATCATGTGAAGGGGATTATGGTTTATTCATTATAACAAAAGTGATTTTCTGTATTTACACAACGCTTGCAAAAAGACTGATACTACTTACATATTTTACAGGTCTTCCAGATTTTGAAGCCGCTTGCTTTTTAAGTTTTTGAAAAAGGTAGGAGATAGTCCAGTCACTTTTTTAAACTGGTTAGAGAGATGCGCCACACTGCTGTAATGCAAGCGATACGAGATCTCTGTCAGATTCAATTCATCGTATAGAAGCAGTTCTTTTACCTTTTCAATTTTATGGTTGATGATAAATTGTTGAATAGTCGTACCCTTTACTTCAGAAAATACATTGGAGAGATAGGTGTAATCATAATCCAGTTTTTGGCTGATGTAATCTGAATAATTCACCTTAGGCACTTCATCCGAATAGTGAATCATTTCAACAATCACACTCTTGATCCGTTCAATCAAGATGCTCTTCTTGTCATCCAACAACTCCAGTCCTGAATTCATAAGACTGATTTTTAGTTGATACCGTTGTTCAGGTGTTATTTCTTCCAATATGTCTACCGTGCCTAGATCAATTCCAGCAGCATGAATTCCAAGCCGGGACAGTTCATCTTTGACAATGAGTTTGCATCGTAAGCTGACCATGTATTTGATATATAGTTTCACGCGGGTTGTGGTATGCCTTTGGTGGCCTGCCATGCTAGCGCAAGACTCAATTATGGTGCCAATTGCCAATTCTCTGAAAACAAACGGGCGTGAAATAGGAAGTTAGCTATTGCATAAGGTGAGAATAATGTAACGAATGCGCGTGTATTTGACTGTTTACGCCTGTTTCAGGTAATTTCGAATTCGAATTTTGTAAAGTGTCAAAAACAAAAAAAGCTGACTCAGTTTTCTCTGAGTCAGCTTTTTTACTTTAATTCTATTTATTTCTTCACCTCAGGGGCAAGAAATTCCACACTTAGTTCTACTCTGCGATTGCGGGTACGTCCGGCAAAGGTGGCATTTGTATCTACTGGTTTACTATATCCATATCCTTTGCTGCTCACCCGCAGCGGGCTGATGCCTTTTCCAATTAAATAGGCACCAACTGATTCAGCTCTATTTTGTGATAATGTTTGATTCAACACTTCTCCACCAATGTTATCGGTGTGTCCACCAATCAACAATTTATACGAAGGGTTTTCATCTAACACTTTTGCTACAGCATTCAATATTGGGTATGACACCGGCATTATTTTCGCTTTGCCTGATTCAAACTTGATACCTTGCAGTGCTTGCTTGAAAAGAGTGAGCGTTTCTTTTTTAACTTTCGGGCAACCTGCATTCGTAGGATCGCCAGCAATGGCAGGACAATTATCAATACCATCATGTACACCATCTAAGTCTGTATCCGGGCAACCTTGTGTAGCTGCAGTTCCTTTTAAATTAGGACACATATCTTTTGAATCTTGGATTCCATCACCATCGGTATCGGGGCAACCCATAAATTCTTTTACACCGACTACATCCGGGCAAGTATCTTCGCTATCTTTAATTCCATCATTATCGGTGTCCGGGCAACCGGCAAATGCTAATATACCTTTTACATTCGGGCATTCATCTTTATTGTCAACAACTAAGTCACCATCAGCATCCGGGCAACCTTTTGTTGCTACCGTGCCAGCCTCATTCGGGCAAAGATCTTCTTTATCAGCAATACCATCTTTATCGGTATCAGGGCAACCGTTAATCAAGCCGCTTACATCCGGACACTGATCCAGGTAATCTTCGATCCCGTCTTTATCCGAATCTAAAGGACATCCTTTGCTGTCAACTTTAGCTGCCGTAGGTGTATTTTCACACTTATCATTTCGATCGGCCACGCCATCTGCATCCTGGTCTTTTTTCTTACCAAAGTTGAAAGAGAAACCCGCGGAGTGAAAAAGGTAAGTGTCATTTGTTCCAACATCCGGTCCTCCACGTGTGTTTCCGGTTGAATACATAAAGGTTTCTTGTACGTTGAACATGACATCCGGACCTAACTTGATATTTATACCAGCACCAACGGAGGGAGCTGCCGCATCATTCCGTCTACCGGGTGCCGCTGCGTTATTATCAAACATCATTACACCACCACCTGCCAATAAATACGGACGGATAAATGTGTCGGGTCCAAAGAAGTTGAATCGGAAATTGATCGTGATGGTGGAAATTTGTTGATGGAAATAACTCACATCATCTGAATAACCAATATCACCTTGTGTGTAAAGCGCAGAAACACCTAAGTGTCTCGATAAGTAGCGAGAAACGGAAAGACCGCCAAAACCATGGAAGGCTTTATTGGTTGAATAGAAATCATTACCGAGAGCTCCTTTGTATTGCATAGCTCCTCCGTGCAAGCCGATGCTCCACCGTTTATCGGCTGTTTGCGCCAATGCGCGGGTGGATTGAGTAAGAGCACTCACTAGTGCTACTACTTGTAGTAAGTAGAGAAATTTTAATTTCATTGTTTTAATCTGATAAATATCCGCTGCCCGCGGCATGGTGTAATAGGAATTATTACGCTACAAAGGTTGCGCAACCTCGAGCGATTCAGATTATAGAATACTTTTTATGAGTTGCATAGATCACTGATCAGTTATCTTTGTTTAAAGATTGCTCCTCTGTGAAGAATAGAAATAGTACTGTCACATATGTAACACATTTAGGTTTTATATCCTTATCGTTGTACTTACGAATATTTCTGTTGATGCAAACGATGTAGAAGCGAGTCTGCAAAAATGAAGTACACTATTCTCTTGAAATGTGGAACATTAGGCCAAGATTAAGAGTTAAAGCATCAGTGAGATATGTAAAATGAATACCAAAAAAGTAGTAGTTGTAGGTGGTGGATTTGCTGGACTGAATTTTATCAAGAACTTAGCAGATCACTCTTTATTTCAGATCACGTTGGTCGATACCAACAATTTTCACTTCTTTCCACCTTTGTTGTATCAGGTAGCCACGGCTTTTATCGAACCCTCGAACATTAGTTATCCTTTTCGAAGAATGTTTCAGCAAAAAGAGAATTTGCGTTTTCATTTGGGTTCACTGCTTCAAATCAATTCTTCAGAAAATACAATTGAAACCGATACGGGTATTCTTAGCTACGATTATCTGGTGTTAGCGGTTGGTACCGAGACCAACTACTTTGGAATGGAGCATGTAAAACAGAGCGCTCTGCCCATGAAAACGATTGGCGACTCATTGAATCTTCGTAATCACTTGTTGATGAGTATGGAGAAAGCTGTAAGAGCCACAAACGAACAGGAGCAAGAAAAATATTTGACCATTGTTATTGCAGGCGGTGGGCCCTCCGGAGTAGAAGTGGCCGGCATGTTGGCTGAGATGGGGCAGAACATTGCATTAAAAGAATATCCTGAAATCAAAAATATCAAATCACGTATTCACTTAATTGATGCTGCTCCGGCATTATTGGGGGCGATGAGCAAAGTGGCGCAGGAAGAAGCCAAACGAGTACTCACTCATCTGGGTGTTCACATTCAACTCGGTGTTTCAGTGAAAGATTATGTGGACGAACAAGTACTTCTCAGCAATGGGCAAACCATTACTGCAAGCACGTTGATATGGACATCGGGTGTGATTGGTAAAGCATTAAATGGACTGCCTGCGGAAAACATTGTACGCGGTAGGAGAGTAGCGGTGGATGAGTTTAATCGGGTGAAGGGTATGCCAACTATTTTTGCGCTGGGTGATATTGCATTTCAAACTACCGACCCGGATTATCCCAACGGACATCCGCAGCTTGCGCAGGTGGCCATTCAGCAAGGTAAATTATTGGCAGCTAATTTAAAGAGAAGTGAACGAGGCCTACTGCTCAAATCTTTCCGTTACCATAACAAGGGAAGTATGGCCATTATTTCAAAACTAAAAGCAGTGGCCGATTTGCCAAGGGTTTCATTTACCGGATTTTTCGCCTGGTTAATTTGGCTTTTTATTCACATTATTCCGATTGCCGGATTCCGGAATAAATCCAAGTTGGCGTTTAATTGGTTCACCGCGTTTATTTCAAACGATCCTACGTTGAGGCTGATTATTCGTCCGCGCAAAGGGCCCAAGACAAGTTGATATCGTGAACAAAAAAGAGATTATACCAATTCTTTTTTCTTTCGAATGTCCAGCACTTGTCGGATAAACTCAGAGTAGATTCCATTCGCATAAACCCCATACGAATCTACCAAAGTGCCTTTTCGCCCATCATGGGTTTCGATGAGATAAAGAATCGAACTGTCATCTGTATTTGAATAACCCTCGAATCGAAAAAAGTTATTGATACAAATATCATCCGGTGCATAGGTGCTCAAGCCATTATCGCTCATCAACCGAATGCCTTTCATTTTGAAATTTTCATTGTAGCCAATTTCGATGGCGTTGTTAATGCTTTCGGACAGCGTTGTCATATTTTGAATCACATCTCCTTCGGGTTTCATAAGCTATTGACGGTTATACAAAAACGCCATCCGTGAAGACAGCGTTTAGGGAGGTTAAGATGTTTGTTGAGAGTACGAATTAAACCTTCGCTCCATCCCGCATATTCGATACCATCTCTTTTCCTTTTCGGGAGGCACCATCTACAGCTTCATTGAATTGATTCTTCAATGAATCTATGGAATCTTCAAAAGTTTCTTTTAATCCGTCCACTAGCTTATTAGATCCTTTTGTCAATTTTGCTTTTGTTTCTTTCCCGCTGCCGGGAGCCAACAAAATTCCAATCGCTACTCCTACTGCTGCTCCAGCCAAAAGGCCACCAATCAAGTTTTTTGCATTCATAAATTGTACGTTTAATTTTTCGTTACTAATTACCTTGTAAATGAGGATGGCTAAGAAAATGCCATGCCAAAAATATTAGTTGGTCAATTGCCGGATTTGAGGAGCTTCGGCAATAGTGGCGGGGATATAAATCGCAAGTGTGTGAAGATTATTCACCACCGGTTCTTTATTCGGCCAATTTAAAATGAATAAAAAAAGTAGTGCCGATGCCCAGGTGGCTACGTACATCAATCAGGGCATTGTGACTATTCAGGATGTTTTTTGTAGAGGTAAGTCCCAACCCCATACCACTTTTTTTCCCGGTAAAGAACGGATCAAATAGTTTTCCGATGTCATCCGGTGAAATTCCCTTACCATTATCGGCAATGGAAATCGTAAGCAGTTGAGCCGATTGAGAGGTGCTGATTTTTAAAATACCTTTACCTGTTTCCATGGCTTCCACGGCATTGATGACGATGTTCAGCAAGGCTACTTGCATCTTTTCCCGATCGACCAGTATGCGTGGTAACTGTGGCTGGTAGTTGATTTGAAGTTCAATTTTATGAAGATTGATCCGGTCTCGGGCGGAAGCCAATACTACTTCCATGATGTCGGCAATGGAGGTTAACTCGAGATGCAGTTTTTTTGGCCGTGATGAATTCAGCATTTCACTCACCAACTCTTCTATGCGATGAGCGTTGCGCTCAATGATGTCACTGTAGAGCTTCATGGATGCGTTACCCTTCGGTAATTCATCTCGCAGCTGATCCAGCGCCAGATTGAGATTCGTGAGTGGGTTGCGTACTTCATGTGCAATGGATCGTGCAATCTTTCCCGTCATCGACAATCGCTCGGCATTGAGCATTTCATTTTCGGCTTGCTTTCGAAAAGTAAGATCATGAATGATGCCCTGGTAGCAATACAATTCAGTGGAAGGATCCGGATTGAAAACACAGTTTAAAAGACAAGCTTTCGTTACACCACTTTTTGTCATCAATGGAACTTCGTAGTCCTTTACCTGATTGGCCTTTTTCATCATACCTATGAAATCGAGGTAGTCATTTTCTTTGGCGAATAAAGCATTTGCTTTTAACGATTCGCTCTCTAATTTTCCATAACCGAATAAATGCAAGAAGGCGTGATTCAAGTCTTTCAACTCCAGTTTTTCATTGGCAAGAAAAATCGCATCCACGGATCGTTCAAAGAGTGAGCGATACTTTTTTTCTTTCTCATTTAACTCATTGACGATTTTTGCCTGACTGAGCGCATAGCGGATGCTACGCTCCAAACTATTAGCATCGAGCTCTCTTTTCACCAGATAATCCGATACACCGAATCGGCTGGCATCCATATCCACTTTACTATCTCCCTTGCCAGTAAGTATGATGCTGGGTGTCATCACACCTTTGCCTTGAATGGATTGAATAAGTGCTAATCCATTATCTCTACCTAAATTATAATCCACCAGAAAAATATCATACGCTTCTGTGAGCATGCGCTCGCGCGAACGAGAAAGATCAGATTCCCAAAATACTTCGAAGGTGAAATTCGTAACTTCAGCCAGATAGGCCTTGGTCAGAATCATATCATCTTCATCGTCTTCCACTAAAAGTACCCGCACCGGCATAATTTTTATTCTTTAATTCAACACGGGCAAATAATGTAGGTGTAAGTGCGAGGTGCAGAGTGACGAAGGTATCTATATCCATTGACTATTCTGTTAAGACGAACAGAAATAGATTACACATCATTGTATACAAATCGAGATATTTTTACTCATCTGTGGAAAAGTTGGGCAAAGAAGTATCGATGTGCGAATGGAATATTGACAAATTGAAGCGAAATGGCACAATCACGTTTTGGCTTCATTTTTATATATGGAACTATTGAATTAAAAAACACTACAATGAAAGATTGGAAAAAGTATATTTTGGTTGCCACCGTAGCAACGATAATGAGTGTGGGAGTAACTCCACACGCCAAGGCTCAACTAGGCCGTGCCGGCATAAAAGGTGGATTGAATGTAAGTAATCTATACATCAACAACGTAACCGATCAAGATGCGCGCTTGGGATTAAACATTGGACTATATGGACAACTAGTATCCAACTCGACCATGGCGCTTCAACTAGAGCTATTGTATTCAACTAAAGGCTCTAAAGCACAATACGGAGGCACTGTCAATCAAGAGATCAAATACAATCTCAACTACTTGGAGCTGCCGGTTTTGTTGGTATTTAAAGTTGGCGATGTATTTGAAATTCATGCGGGCGGTTATGCCGCTTATTTGTTGAATGCCGATGTCTCTTACTCTGGTGTAATCAATGGAGTTGATAAAATTAACAGCGACAATCTCAAATCGTTTGATTATGGATTGTCAGGTGGAGTAGGTGTCAATTTTGGCAGCGTACAAGTGGGTGCTCGTTATAACTATGGGTTAGCAGAAATCGCCAACAGCGATCTGTCGTCAGCCATTTTAGGATCTGCTAAAAACTCGTGTGCGCAACTCTACGTGGCGCTGAATATATCTTCAAATTAGTTAAGTAGTTTGGGTTAGAGAAGAAAGGAAATGGTTATCCTGGCAACAGGATAGCCTTTCTAATCTTCGATGTTGTAGAGCTTTAGTTTATTGTAAAGTGTCTTCCGATCGATGTTAAGTAATTCAGATGCTTTCGATTTGTTATGATTTACTTTCTCGAGCATGTCAACAATCGCCTGCC
>JAJTHV010000203.1 GCA_021300095.1 Flammeovirgaceae bacterium
CAAATTCATATTGATGTGGTCCGCTGAGAACATAAGATGGTCCATATAATGCTGGAACAGGAAAAAATAACGTGTCACTAAAATGGATCGTTGTGCCATCTACACTCAATTTCCCTGCGCCAAATCCGAAAGGCAGATTGGTTGAACTTTGATAGTAGCCTTTTGAGATATGAAGTGTTGCCGTTCCCGTTACGTTGTCTGAATGACTCGTTCTAAAAGTCCCCTGAAAGGTTATGTCTGACCCGGGATTTATTGTTGGATGTACTTTGTTGCTTTCGCAACTTGTATACATTGCTGCGATTAACAATGCCATAAAATAGGTAAGTGTATTCCGTTTCATAGTGTCCAGTTAGACACAAGGTATTCAAGAATAGTTCGAATCACTTTCCTGTTGTCGTTGCCCGACTGTGATTGGTATGGGGAGATTTGCGTGGGAATAATAAGATTTAACACAGTCTGTGCTGTGAGACGGCAGCTTGAGGTTTGGAGGCTACTGTGTAAGAATGAGAAATCCAATCGGCAATTAATTCTACACTATCATCCCAATTTAATTTGAGAACCTGCTAATAACTCTTAGCGCGGGCATTCATGTCGATCTGAAATTGTGGCATGGATTTTCTTCTAAGGGAGCCATGAGGTTCTCACATGACTATTCCTAAAACGCTTATTGGTATTGCAGACGTCTATAAGTTCATCGTCCGGTTTTTCAGAAGTGCGCTTGTACCTCCTTATGAATGGCGTGAAATCGGCAATCAGTGTTATGCACAGGGCAATCAATCGCTGTTTCTGATTACGTTCACTTCCTTTTTGGCGGGGGTGGTCTTTACGAAACAATCACAGCCTTCGCTGGCATCGTTCGGGGCTGAGTCATGGCTTCCCTCGTTGGTTTCACAGGCGGTAGTGCGTTCGCTCGGCCCACTGATCACGGGATTAATTTGTGCGGGCAAACTCGGCTCGAACATGGGTGCTGAACTGGGAAGCATGCAAGTAACCGAACAAATTGATGCGATGGAAGTTTCCGGTACCCGGCCATTTTCTTATCTGGTGGTTACCCGTATTGTTTCAGCTACGTTGATGCTGCCTATATTGGTAATCTATGCCGATTGCGTAGCCTTACTGGGTTCGTTTGTGATGGTGAACGCATTCAACGATTCAAGCTTTCTGCTATTCTTCAACGAGGTGGCCGAGCGCATCACCTACTTGGACGTGTTTGGCTCGCTGATCAAATCGGCCTTCTTTGGTTTGGCCATTGGCACCATCAGCACGTATGCAGGCTATCATTCCGACAAAGGCACCACCGGAGTGGGCAAAGCTGCCAACACGGCTGTCGTGATTTCCATGATTTCTGTTTTCATCATCGATTTGCTTACGCTGCAAGTCTTAAACTTTTTCCGATGAATAACCTCGCTCCTTCTTCGGAGGTTTTGGCTGGTGCGCCCACCAAAGTGGTAGAGATCATCGATCTGGAAAAAAGATTTGGCGACCGTGTTATTCTCAATCGCGTCAGCCTGGATTTGTATGAAAAAGAAAACCTGGTGGTGCTGGGTCGTTCGGGCTCGGGAAAATCTGTTTTAATTAAGTGCATGGTGGGCCTGCTCAAAGCTGATGGCGGCAGCATTAACGTGCTGGGTTATCAGGTGCCTTTGCTTTCGGTACACGAACTGAACGAGCTGCGCTTGCAAGTGGGCTTTTCGTTTCAGGGAAGTGCATTGTACGATTCGATGACCATACGACAAAATTTGGAGTTTCCGCTGAAAAGAAACTTGCGCATTTTTGATCAAGAGGTGTTGAATGAAAAAGTGATGCAGGCCTTGAAAGATGTGGGCCTCGAAAATACGGTAGATATGAACCCCGATGAACTCTCGGGTGGAATGAAAAAACGCATCGGCATAGCACGCACGCTGATATTGAAACCCAAAATCATGCTCTATGACGAACCTACCTCGGGTTTAGATCCTGTCACCGCCTCTGAAATCAACGAACTCATTCTGCAGGTACGTGATACCTACCACACAGCATCCATCATTATCACACACGATATCAGTTGTGCCCGCCAGGTGTCTGACCGCATGGTGGCGCTTATTCGTGGTGAAAGTAAACTGCAGGGCACCTTTGATGAACTGCGTGGCCGCAACGATGAAGATCTTAAACACTTTTTTAATTATTAACCCGCCATGGAAAACAACACACGCAATCAAGATATTAAGCTAGGTGCATTTACCTTGATCGGAATACTCCTATTTCTTATCGCCCTATTTTATCTGGGGCGAGAGGGGAATCTTTTCAACAAAACATTCACGGTATCGGCTGTTTTTAAAAATGTAGAGGGCCTGAAAGAAGGCGACAATGTGTGGCTGTCGGGTGTAAAAATAGGAACGGTAAAAAAAGTTCAGATCGTTGCAGAAGGACAGGTAATCGTGAACCTGTCGTTGAAGGATAAACAGAATCAGTTTATCAAGAAAAACGCCAATGCGTATGTGGGCTCGGATGGCTTGGTAGGTAATAAAATAGTTGTGATCCGACCCGGTAATGTGCGCGCGATCATTCAAGAGAATGACACCATCAATGCCGTCTCTCCTACGGATACGCAAGAGTTATTCAACATTGCAAAAGAAGTAGGCACCAATACACGATCGATTACGGATGATCTTAAACTGATTTCTGCACGGCTTAACAAAGGTGAGGGAATCGTTGGTGAACTGCTGCGTGATGGGCCTATTTCAAAAGACTTGCGGCAAACCATTGCTTCTTTAAAATTAGCCACCGAAAATACTGCGCGGGTAACCGAAGACGCACACACGCTGCTGACAAAAATTAATAAGGGCAACGGATTAATACCTAAACTGATGACAGATACGGCTTATGTAAAAACAGTTGAACAAACACTGGACAATGTTTCGAAGCTGAGTATGAACACACGAAAGATGTCGGATGACTTGCAAGCGATGGTGGCGAAAATGAACAGCAGCGAGAATGCGGTGGGCTTGCTTCTCACCGACTCTGCTTTTGCCCATCAATTAAAGAGCACGCTCACGCACGCAAAGTCTGCCTCCATCAAGCTAGACGATAACATGGAAGCCTTGCAGCACAATTTTTTACTACGAGGTTTTTTCCGCAAGAAGAAAAAAGAAGAAGCGAAGAAAGCTAAAGGGAAATAGGGATTGGGACTTAGGACTTGGGGGCTTTGTGTTGCGAGACAGGTGGTGTAGTCAATGGTCATTAGTCAATAGTCATTGGGCATTGGGCATTGGGGGGTGCGGGTTGCGAGACTGGAGGTGTTAGTGAGTGAGAGGGGGTTATTGTTTCTCTTCAATATTAGCAGATCTGTTAGAAGCTACGCCTGTAATATTGAACTGTTGCTCCAGAAGGGTGTAGGCTGATTGATAGTGATACGCTTCTTTTCCAATAATCAGAATGGGAGTTTCCAGCAGTAGAAAATTCTTAGTGATGAGCGTCAATAGGTCGTTCGGGCTCATCGACTCCTCTCCCTTGCTTGTTTCTCCTTTAATCGTGTCTATGTATGACTGATCCATCAAATCTTTTATCTCTACCTTCATTTTATTGGCAATTTCAGCCAATTGAGTTTGCGTAAGAGTCTCTCTTTTTAAATCAATCGTTTTGACTTTGTAGGTTGAAATGGTTTCAACAAAGGCCCTCATCTTTTTGTCTTTATCTTTGTTGGAATGAAAAATGAGAGTGATTTCATTCGGCTGGTTTTCTATCATAAATATGTTCTTATTAAAAATTCACTCTCGTGAATACGTTTAGTTTCAAAGGCTTGCACCTACCACACAATCGTATTTGTAACGGATTACTACCATTTTCTAAGCCAGTTTGCGAAACCCTTCAATAGCCACCTAATCGAACTTTGTGGAGATGAGGCAACCGGAATTTGTAGATTTAATTACTCTATTTGGGGATTGGGGATTAGTCAATGGTCATTGGGGGTTTGGTGATGCGAGACGATGCAACACTCATTTGGTAAACTTTTTTTGGCTTATTAATCCCAGACCTGCATTTACCAAAAAACATGCTGTGCCAATCACCAGAAATATAAATCCAACCACAGAGGTGGGGCTTGTCAAGGAACTTCTGAATAGAATCTCTCCGTTTAATCGAGGTATGGAGGATGTGGATTCTTCACTTAAAATATGAATATCTGATGGTTCCCATAGGAAAAAGTTGGCACCTGTTATGTAACTGTTGAAGCATACGATGCATATAAAAGCTGCGATTGATACAGCCAAGTGAATTAGGAGAAGGCTCCTCTGAAATCTGACACTTGCTAAATAAGAGAATCCGGCATACACCAAAATAACTACGACCCAGTAGCTTGCATTGTAAATGCCCAGTCGGAGAAGCAAGTCTGCATTGGTAAAACTTTCTCCAGCGGCTATTACTCTGGGGTATACAAAGGATTTTAAACTGAGGTAGTTATACGTTGGTATGAATTGGTAAAGAAGGAAAGTGGCAAGTGTCGTCAGGATTAATCCAATTACGAAAAGTTTAACAGGGTGATTGGTTGTTACCAGATTTTTCATTCATCAACTGACTTTATTCCTTGGATTACTATTTCGGGCGTCATCGTTATGATACCCTTATCGTTGACATATCCCGATTTGTAAAAAACGGATTTCTTGAGGTTTCCTTTTACGCTATCGCAGTCAAATGTGGTTACCGTATCGACTGAAACTATTTTATACTGTTCATCAATTTTGATTGTCTCTGAACAGGTCCATCCGCAGTCTGCGCCACCACACTGACCGACAAAAAGTTCGGCCTCATCAATAATATCACCTTGTTTGGTGAACGTGGTCAGGTAAGGAGGGTCAAAGTCGGCAATACCTTGCCAAATCACTCCGTAGTAATTTAAGGTGTCGGGTAGTATTCCATAGCAAATTGCATACGTTACTCCGTTCCTAAAAAAGAGCGTGTCTGCGGACTCCGGATTTGTGGTGGGTCTTTCTCCCGTTTCAAGGGGCCGCAATGTTAATGGTAGGTCGATCGGTTTAAACTTCCGGATGAATACCTCTTTGAAATAGATTGCCTTGTCAGCAACTTCCGATTCGCTAACCCTACCCTTCTGATCCTGAGTTGGCGAACATGCAGCCAAGGCACAGACTATCAAAAGAGTTAATGACAGTGATCTCATTGATTAAGAAATAATTGAAACAACATCGATTATGCGTGCATCTTCATTCGCAGCTTGTGCCTATGTCATCAAAGTACGCTCTTCTCTACCACTCCTCCAAAAAAGTGTGGTCTTTGTATGAAACCGAATTTGCCGGATTGAAAGATGGACCGGATGGTTGGGGTGTTACTTGTCGTGTGCCGGAGACTACAGAATTTGTTTCCGGCAGTAACTACCTCTATGCATAGGACATTTTGGTGGTAGTTGATGCCTAGTCGTTCCCCGGTTTAGCGCCCGGGAGTCTACTCTTAATCCATTTAATCTGTCCGTTATGGTTCGATTCATGTTCGCAAACATGAAACCACTTACAGTAATTGTTTGTCGGCATACCTTGAAAACCTGAAGGGTCGACTTTCGACATCCAGTGGTCGTCCCTCTTTTTGAACTCATTTATTGTCGTTAAGCGAGTCTCATTTAAAATAGTGAGATAATAGTCTATACTATATCCCTTTATATATTTCCGTCCTTTTTCACCAAGGCGCATTGCTGCGTCCCAATTTATTTTTCCGTCACCCTTAAAGTCGATATCCCACTCGAACGTCTTTATTTGATATTGTCTTTCCGTTGCTGCCAAATGGAGTAACATTGCCCCGATAGTATTCGATGTGGAGTCATGTAAGTAGTCCAACTCTTCCTTTTTCATATTTTCAACTCCATGCACAACTACATTTCTCATCCACGTCATCATTGATAAAAGAGTTCCAACTTGAGGTGAGAACCCGTCCTTTGGCCCAATGATATGTATTCCTTCAGTTAACGTATTATTTGAAAGTCCTACGGTTGGAAGAAAACTTAGTCCGGTAATTCCTGTTGCAACAGCGGCTGTTGTTTTTATAAAATTTCTTCTGTTAACTTTTTTCTCCATCGCTATATTTTATTTTGACACTTCGTTTTTCTGTTTAACTGGTCAAAAGAACCTCCAATAACCCGTGTTTTTGACGGCTGCGGGTTTCGAAACTGAGATTTTGTCTAAGACATCTAAGTTTCCGTAAGGTTGCTCGGCCATTTGCGCCTAATGTTTTACAGCTTTGCGCTTGGGCGGCATTTTAGCACTGCACTTGATGCGAAGTACGATAGTTTAAATATAGCAAAAAGCGTCAGACGAAGCACTGAACCTCGCCTGACGCAAAACCGCTGTTAGCCGTTCGTTGTTTTACTTCGTCTTTCGTTTCTTTGATGACTTGGCAACTTTATTGTAGTCAAGGCATAAGTTTAAGAAAAATTCAAAGTCTTTTCTGTCTTTAAACCCGTCTGGATTTATATAGCAGTAACCTTTGTATTCTTTGCCTTTCATCAACATTGTCTCATACCCTTTTTTTTCCGAAAGCTCTTCTTGTCGGCTTGGGTCAAAACGCAACATTAAGTTTTCGCCACTTACGCAAACACAAGTTTTTCCGTTAACCATAAAATTCAGAACATTAAACATTTCTTTTTCTTCAATTTCAATGTTTGGAATTTCAGCAAGATATTCTCTTACTCTGTCAACAAGACTTGTGTCGTAAGCCATGACTGAAATCTACTTTCTTGAATGAAGTCCTACAGTGTTGCCTTCTGTGTCAATAAAAATAGAGATAAAGCCGAATTCGCCAATGTTCATTTTAGGTTGCACAACTTTTCCGCCTGCCTTTTCAATTCTTTGTTCTTCTGAAATGTTGTCTTCGGTTTCAAAATAGATAACTGTATTATTGCTACTTGGAATAAAATCAGCTTTCTCCACCAATGCACCTGATATGTCGTGGCTTTCAGGGCTAAAAGGAAAAAATGATTGCTTACCCCATTCCGCGGGAGCATCAGTCAGCGATACCTTGAAAACTGTTTCGTAGAATTTCTTTGCTCGGTCTAGGTTTGCCACA
>JAJTHV010000308.1 GCA_021300095.1 Flammeovirgaceae bacterium
CACTGGTCACAATCGCCTTTCACCTATGGAAGTATAAACCGAAATTATGAAATAGAAATTCAATTGTATAATTTCACAAACTAACCCTGACATGAATCGTCCGGGAACCCTGACAGCATTTTCAGTGCCCTAATAAAAAAACTATGAAGCGCCTCATTCTCGTCACCACTGGTTTGTTGTTCATCTTCCAAAGCTGCAATGCACCCAAAGAAGCAGCATTAAAGCAATACAGCGTCAACCAATTCATGGACATCGTGCAAATCAATGGCGGAGCCTTCTCGCCCGATGAAACCAAAATTGTTTACAACAGCAAAGCCACCGGCATTTTCAATGCCTATGAAATCGACATCAAAACCGGTGTCGAAAAGCAACTTACCACTTCCACCGACAACGCGGTGTTTAGCCAATCGTATTTCCCTACCGACAATCGCGTGCTCTACACCAGCGATAAAGGCGGCAACGAAATCAACCACTTGTTTGTATTGGCACCTGATGGATCTGTACAAGATCTCATTCAAGACTCTACCGCCAAAGCACAGTTTGCTGGATGGAGCTACAACAAAAAGCTCATGTACTATTCATCCAACAGCCGCGACAAACGGTTCTTCGACTTATACAATGTTCAGGTATCCGGAGGAGAGACAAAAGTTTATCCATCCACTCTCATTTATAAAAATGAAAAGGGCCTCAACCCTGATGTAATGTCAAATGACGATCGCTACATCGCGCTCAGCGAAACCATCAGCACCAATAACTCAAACATGTATCTGCTCGATACACAATCCGGCAAACTCAATTTGCTCACCCAGCACGATGGCAATGCGCAATACAATGCTCAATACTTCAGCTTAGATGGAAAAACTCTTTTCTACTTAACAGATGAAGGCAGTGAATTCATGTACCTCGCCAGCTACAATATCGAAACAGGCGAGAAGAAAAAAGTAGAGGAAGCCCCTTGGGATATCATGTACGTATATCTTTCTCGTAATGGAAAATACCGCGTAGTGGCCATCAACAACGATGCCCGCACTGAAATTAAAATCTACAATGAGCAAGATGGAGGCAAATTAGTTTCCGTAGAAGGTTTGCCTGAAGGCGATATCACCAGTGTGACTATTTCCGACAGCGAAAAACTGATGTCATTTTATGTGAGCAGCTCCAAGTCGCCAAGCAATTTGTTTGTCTACAATTTCGAAACCAAAGAAGTAAAGCAATTAACCAACACCATGACCAAAGAAATCAATCCCGATGATTTGGTAGCAGGCGAAGTGGTTCGGTTCAAATCATTCGATGGGTTGGAAATACCTTGCCTACTTTACAAACCCAAAGGAATTAAAGAAGGCCAGAAAGTGCCGGCATTGTTGTGGATACACGGTGGCCCGGGTGGACAAACACGCTTAAATTATTCAGCCGCATTGCAGCATTTAGTCAATCATGGCTATGCCGTGCTGGCTGTGAATAATCGCGGAAGCTCGGGCTATGGCAAAACATTTTTTGCGGCAGACGATCGCAAACATGGCAACGAAGATTTACGCGATTGTGTAGAGTCCAAAAAACTGTTGGCTTCCCTTCCCTACATTGATGCCGACCGCATTGGAATTTATGGTGGTAGCTATGGTGGCTACATGGTCATGGCTGCTCTTACATTTGCACCGGAAGAATTTAAAGTAGGAGTTAATCTTTTTGGCGTCACCAATTGGATACGTACCCTTCGCAGCATTCCATCATGGTGGGAAGCGCAGCGCAAAGCCTTGTATATGGAATTAGGCGATCCGAACTCTATAGATTCCGTGGCACTATATGCTAAGTCGCCACTGTTCCATACCGATAAAATCACCAAACCATTCATCGTTTTGCAGGGCAGCAATGATCCACGAGTATTACAAGTCGAGTCCGATGAAATTGTTGCTAACGCTCGCAAAAATGGTGTGAAGGTTGAGTACGTCATCTTCCCCGATGAAGGCCATGGCTTCGTGAAAAAAGAGAACAACATCAAAGCATCCGAAGAAGTATTGAAATTTTTGGATGCAAACCTGAAAGTCAATTAGAAAAATTTAATGCTATTTTTTTACGGGTAAACAGTAACTTTGCGACTTAATAGTTTTCAGTCATTTAAAAATTAAGTCAAGTGGCAGGTAAACCCGTAAAAATCGGCACGGTGCAAATGAGCTGCACCGAACAGCCAAAACAAAATTTAGAGAAAGCAATCGACAAAGTACGTGAGGCAGCGGCCAAAGGCGCTCAAATCGTTTGCCTGCAAGAGCTATTCACTTCGCTTTACTTCTGCGATGTAGAGGACTATGACAATTTTAAATTGGCAGAAGCCATTCCTGGCCCCACAACCGATTCACTTTCGGCAGTGGCCAAAGAATTAGGCGTGGTGATCATCGCATCTCTCTTTGAAAAACGAACCCAAGGCATTTATCACAACACCACGGCCGTTCTCGATGCCGATGGAACCTATCTGGGCAAGTATCGCAAAATGCACATCCCCGATGATCCTGCCTATTATGAAAAATTCTATTTCACTCCGGGCGACTTAGGCTATAAAGTATTCAAAACCAAATTCGCGACTATCGGCATACTGATCTGTTGGGACCAATGGTATCCGGAAGCTTCACGCATCACTGCGTTGATGGGTGCTGAAGTTTTATTTTATCCAACGGCTATCGGGTGGGCTACCTCGCAAGACGAAGCCACCAACACCGAGCAATATGGTGCTTGGCAAACGATTCAGCGCAGCCATGCAGTGGCCAACGGGTTGCATGTGGTGAGTGTAAATCGGGTAGGCTTCGAACAAAATGGTGCGATGAAGTTTTGGGGCGGTTCATTCATTGCCAACCCACTCGGCAGCATTCTCTACAAAGCTTCGCATGAAAATGAAGAGGTCAACGTGACAGAAATTGACCTCAACAAAACAGATAGCGTTCGAGTGCACTGGCCCTTCATGCGCGACAGACGGATCGACTCCTATCAACCAATCACCAAACGATTTATTGACGAAGATTAAATTATAGTAGAAGTATGCGTAGGCAGCATTGACTACTGCCTGCTGCCTACTGCCTACTTTTTATGAATACTCCCAAACAACTTGGCTTTCACTTTCCTGCAGAGTTTGCACCCCACACGGCAACGTGGTTGAGCTGGCCACACAAAGAAGCTTCATGGCCGGGAAAGATCGACACTATTTTTCCCGTGTATGCTGAATTTATCAAACATGTAGCAGAAGGCGAGCTAGTGAATATCAATGTAGCGAATGATGCGATGAAACAATTTGCGTTGGCGCATTTAGAAAAAGTAGGAGCCGATCTGAAAAAAATAAACTTCTTTCTGAACCCCACCAACGATGCGTGGTGCCGCGATCACGGCCCTGCATTTTTAATTCAGCCTACCGAAAAGAAAAAGATGATTGTAGATTGGGGTTACAATGCGTGGGGTGGCAAGTACCCGCCTTTCGATTTAGACGATGTGATCCCAACATTGATTGCGAAACACTATAACATTCCGGTCGTGCATCCGGGCATCGTAATGGAGGGTGGATCGGTAGAGTTTAATGGCAAAGGCACATTACTCACAACGCGCGCTTGTTTGCTCAACCCGAATCGTAACCCACATTTAAATCAAGCGCAGATTGAAGAATACCTCAGCAACTACTACGGAGTAAATCATATTCTCTGGCTGGGCGATGGAATAATCGGAGACGATACCGATGGGCATATTGATGACCTCACACGCTTTGCGAATAGTGATACCGTTGTTACGATTGTGGAGGAGAACAAAAGCGATGAGAACTACGAAATTTTACAAGACAATTTAAAAGAACTCAACACACTTCGACTGGAGAATGGAAAACAACTGAATATTGTGGAGTTGCCGATGCCAAAGGCTGTTATTTATGAAGATCAGCGTTTGCCGGCATCGTACGCCAATTTTTATATTGCGAATAAGTATGTGGTAGTTCCAACCTTCCGCGATAAAAATGATGATAAGGCTCTGGGAATTCTTCAATCTTGTTTTCCTGATCGTCAGGTAATCGGACTCGACTCGACTGATATTATTTGGGGATTAGGATCTTTTCACTGTTTGAGTCAACAGGAGCCAGCTGTTTAATTAGCCAAAGAGATTCGATTTTTCTTCTAAAGTCCACACACGCTTCGAAATAGAGAGTATTTCTTTGAGCAGGACGTCATTATTGATTTCGTGCTTCAAAGACTCGCTCCTTAGTTCCTTTGTCTGTTGTTGTAGCTCCTTTGTTTGTTGCTGTAGTTCTTTTGTCTGTTGTTGCAACTCCCTAGTCTCTCGTTGCAGTTCTTTTGTTTGCAATTGAAGCTCATCAATTTGCTCCGATTTCTTGTCGATTCTTGCTAAAACTTCTTTAAATAAATGATCGTGACTGTCCAATCGATCTAGTACCCGATCCGTCTTCAGTAGATATTCAGCTAGAAGCTCAATTATTTTTTCTTCGTTCTTCATACAAACAAGAGGGTTATCTATGAGATGAAATTAATAATAAACCAAATAATTTCAAAACAAGTCTTCAAAATGACCAGAGATGCGTAGGAGTTAGGCAATGAGTGATTGCAATATCGTGGTCGTCTGTATCATCAAGGGGATCGCAAGCGTCAAAAAAAGAAATCCCAATTCGTTGGCAATCTGGTCGGCAAGTAGATAAAAACCGGTCGTAAAAACCTTTACCATAACCAACACGATGTCCCCGCTCATCAACAGCTAAGAGCGGAACAATCACCATATCAATCTTTTCGGCTGGCGTGGGAACACCCTGCTGTGGTTCGAAAATACCCCACTTATTTTTTTTGAGTTGGTGAAGTCCTTCGAAGTAAATGTTTTCAAGATGATCGCCAACTACTTTCGGAATCGAAAGACGTACGTTTGGAAACTCTCTGCGAATACGATCGATGATGGGCCAGGTGTCCGGCTCACGCTTGGATTCAATCGGTAAAAAAATATGGAGACATCGAACAAACGAAAGATCGATGTGTGTAAAGAATTGTTGATAAAGTTGAAAATTGAGTTGCTGATACGCAGCGTCTGTCAGAGCCAGCCTTTTTTCAAGGTATATTTTTCTGACCTCTGCTTTAGTCATAGATCAACACGTTGAAAGAAAAATCAAAAACAGCGAGCTGCTCTGATACCTTTGATATAAAAGCCGAATCGCTTTGATAAAAATTCAGGAAGTTGTCCGTGCGTTCTTGCAAACCACCATTGGGAAACAATGCATCTTTTACGGCTTCAATTTGCTTAAGTTTTTCAGAATGCAAACGCTTTTCGGCACGCAACATCTTTTTTTTGATTTTCTCCAACCCACTTAAGGTACGTTGTGTTTCCGCACCCACAAATTTTGTGAGCGTTGAATCGATTTTGGAAGCACGCTCTTTCACTTGCTGCAAAATTTGCTGAATGCTTTCTAACTCTTTGCCCAGCGAAAGTTCAGTCGCACTATTCTTAGCGATCCAATGATTGAAAAGGTAATTTTTCTCTTCAAACAAATCTTTGATCTCTAACTTCGTCTTTTCAAATTTTTTGAAAGTAGGTTGATCGATCACCATCGCGAAGGAGCGCGGAAGGAGGATCGGGAAGGGTGTGTGAAAGTTTTCAAATACACCTTTTAATTGGAGCCAGTAAACTAACTCAGCCGGACCGCCACAATACGCGAGGTTCGGCAGTATTAACTCCTGATATAAAGGTCTAAGCACTACATTGGGACTGAATTTTTCAGGTTCGGTTTCAGCTATTCGAATTATTTCTGATTCTGAAAACTTTAAATCTGTATCTACAACCTGATAGCCTTGTGCCGTTTTTTCAATTCGGCTGCGCAAGCCATCTGTTAAATAAAAGAAGTTGATCTCACGCGCATTTACTTGTGTATGGTATCCGAGCGCGTGTAATTTCTCTGTAGCCTGATCGACTGATTTTTTGGCGCTGTGTTGTAACAAATCGTCTTTGATTACTGGAATCAAAGTTTTTTTCAAATTGCGATTGTCCGCATCCACAACAACCAATCCTTCATTGCCAAACAGGGTATTCACGTAATGGAGAACTGCCTCTGACAGATTTTTTGTTTTGGAATACGCTTCCTGAAAAATAGAAATATCGCCCGGCACTTCGGGTAATAATGCCTTTAATTCTTTCGTGTGAAAGCGGCCTACTGCTCCTTGCTGCTCAGTCTGCCACACATACTTCTTTCCATAAAGCCTGAAGTATTTGATCTCTTCATAATCGTGATCTTCCGATGCCATCCAATAAACAGGCACAAAGTGATATTGCGGATACGCTGCTTTTAGTTCTTTGCAGGCATTAATCACCGTAATAATCTTGTAAATAAAATACAGCGGCCCGGTGAAGATGTTGAGTTGATGGCCCGTGGTGACAGTAAATGTTTTTGGATCGCCCAGCGAATCGATGTTTCCTTTTACCTTTTCGGTGACAACCAGATTGCTGTATTGATTTTTTAATTCGTTAACTAAAACATCGCGCTGAGCTGAAGGGAAAGAAGATTTTTCAGAGATCTGTTCCTTAAAATTAGAAACCGATGGAAAGCGATGATAAAAATTTTGTAACGTTTCCTTTTGTCGGATATAATCTAGAAAGAATGGACTAAATGCGTGGGTATCAGAAAAGTCAATCTTTCTTGTCTTCATACAGGTATCAGCAACAAATCAGAAAATTATAAAGCATAATCGCAACTAACGTTTTGATTGGGCGCTGGGTTCGTGGATGAGTGGCAATCATTTGTTAATAAATTCTAAACAACCTCGGCCATCAAATCAAACTCGGTCGCACTTGTTACTTTTGCATCTACAAAATCACCGATGCGCAGGTAGTTGCTGGTGCCTTCAAAGATTACTTCATTATCTACTTCCGGTGAGTCGTGCTCGGTGTGACCAATAAAACTTCCGCCTTCTTTGCGATCCACCAACACTTTAAATGTTTTGCCCACTTTAGTTTGGTTAAGCTCCAGTGAAATTCCTTGTTGCAGCTCCATCAGTGCATCTACTCGTTCCTGTTTCACTTCAGCAGGCACATCGTCTTCGAAGGAATGCGAATGCGTATTCTCTTCATGTGAATACGGAAAAACGCCCAGTCGATCAAAGCGTGATGTTTCTACGAAGCGCATCATCTCATCAAAGTGTGCTTCTGTTTCACCGGGATGTCCGGCAATCAAAGTAGTGCGTATGGCAATGCCTGGAACTTTTTCTCGAATGGTTTGTAATAACTCTTCTGTTTTTTCGCGGGTAATTCCTCTGCGCATAATCTTCAGCATTTCAGAAGAACCATGTTGCAAAGGGATATCGAGATAGTTGCAGATGTTTGGTCGTTCTGCCATGGTATCGAGAACATCCAATGGAAAGCCGGCCGGAAATGCATAGTGCAAGCGTATCCAATCAATGCCTTCCACATCCGAAAGTCTCTTGAGCAAGTCAGCCAGATTTCTTTTCTTATAAATATCCAATCCGTAGTAGGTAGAATCTTGGGCAATCAACAACAACTCTTTCGTGCCATTCTTGGCTAAATTTTTTGCTTCCAACACCAACTCTTCGATGGGGCGCGAAATGTGTTTGCCACGCATCAACGGAATGGCGCAGAATGAACAAGGCCGGTCGCAGCCTTCTGAAATTTTCAAGTAGGCAAAGTGACTAGGGTTAGTAAGGATGCGTTCACCTACCAACTCGTGCTTGTAATTGGCATTGAGTTGTTTGAGTAAACGCGAAAGATCACGTGTGCCAAACCATGCATCCACTTCCGGAATTTCTTTTTCTAAATCCTGGCTGTACCGCTGCGATAAACAGCCCGTCACATATACTTTTTCAACGATCCCTTCTTCTTTGGCATCTACGTATCGCAGAATGGTATCGATCGATTCTTGCTTGGCATTGTCGATAAACCCACACGTGTTGATCACCACAATATTTGAATCATCTTTTTTCGATTCGTGGGTTGCATCAATACCATTGCCTTTCAGTTGCGTAAGCAATACCTCTGAGTCCACCAGGTTTTTAGAGCACCCGAGTGTAACAATATTGACTTTGGTCTTTTTAGCTCCTTTGGTTTTCAATTTCTATGAATAAGGGGGCAAATTTACAAAAAATACGGCCTGAGGAACGGCACTTGGCACAATCGTTGAAGTATATTTGCCATGCGAACTATGACCCGATTTCTTCTTTTTTTGATGACTATTTTGGTAGGAACCTCCTGCTTTAATGAGCCGGACTGCATTGTCACGGCAACGACAGCCATCAAATTGGACTTTAAGCAAACAAAGACCAACAGTGTCACCCTCATAAAAACGGTGGTAGACTCCGCGGTGATATTCAAGTACATAAAGGTTACGGGCATTCCTAACGAATACCTGAAAGATACAACCACCGCGACTCTTTCGTTACCGATTAATCCAAAAGCGAAAACCATTACGTATTATCTCTTGCGGCAATCGGAATCAGGGGCGAGCACACGGTTAGATTCCATTAAGTTTAGTTTTGCGGAAGAAACTCGTGTGATTGCGCCAAGCTGTGGAGCCTATACTTTTTTTCTGGATCTGAAAGTCGTGCAGACAAGCTTTAATCAGACGCAGTATAAAGTTACCAGCACCCGTTTATTAAAAAATACCACCAATGTGCAGATATCTCTTTAGTATCCTCGCCATTTGTTGGGTGTTGCAGGCTCAGGCGCAAGAAGCACCACCACCACAAAAAAAAATACGGATCGATACGGTTCCTAAAAGTTATTTGCCCACGGGGCTGCGTATTGGCACTGACGTACTGGCATTAATCCGAAGCAAAGACAATTCATTTAAGGGGTGGGAAATTAACTTCGATACAGATTTGAATCGGTATTTTGTAACAGTAGACTATGGCTATTGGGCAACCAACCAACTATTGGGTAATGGCCGGTATTCCAATGCGGGTCATTATTTGCGATTTGGTGCGGATGTAAATTTTCTATTGAAAGACCCAGAAAAGAACATGTTTTTTCTGGGGATGCGCTACGGAATAGCTTCTTTCAACGAAAGTGTGCAATATTCCAATACAGCTATGTATTCAGGTTTTGGTACAAATGCCTATTCACGATCGAATGGCAATTTAAGCGGGCATTGGATCGAAATTACAACAGGCTTACGGGTGAAGATTGTCAGTGGTTTTTGGATGGGTTGCACAGCCAGACTGAAATTTGCCCCGTCAGTCAGTGGATTCGGTCTGCTTTTGCCGTACGATATGCCGGGCTATGGTATTGTGGAAGAAGCTCCTTACTGGGGTTTTAATTATCAGGTCTTTTGGCGATTGCC
>JAJTHV010000286.1 GCA_021300095.1 Flammeovirgaceae bacterium
CGAGTAGCTTCAGCGAAGGAGGATTTCCGAGTAGCTTTAGCGAAGGAGGATTTCCGAGTAGCTTCAGCGAAGGAGGATTTCCGAGTAGCTTTAGCGAAGGAGGATTTCCGAGTAGCTTTAGCGAAGGAGGATTTCCGAGTAGCTTCAGCGAAGGAGGATTCCCCAACTAGTAGCTTCAGCGAAGGAGGATTTCCTAGTAGCTTTAGCGAAGGAGGATTCCCCAACTTGTAGTTTTAGTGTAGGAAGATTCCCCAACTTGTAGCTTCAAGGAAGGAGGATTCCCCAACCCATAGCTTCAGCGTGCGTTAGAATTACATTACTAAGCGTAAAAGCATTCCCCAATTGAAAGAACTTATCAACAATTGAGAGGAATGCAAATAGTTTACATTTTAGAATGTTCAGATAAAACCTATTATACAGGATGCACCAGTAACTTGGATGCTAGGTTGGTAAGACATAATTCCGGAGAGGTTGAATACACTAAGCATCGGCTACCTGTTAAGATTGTCTTCTACTGCGCTTTTGAGGATAGCGAAAAGCCTTTGAATTTGAGAAGTATTTAAAAAGTGGCTCTGGTATTGCTTTTCGAAACAAACATTTGATCAACGCTCCTAGTCATTAGTTGAGGAATATGGAGGACTCGTCCTCCGAAGCTTTAGCGAAGGAGGAAGCCGTAGCGAAGGAGGAGGCTTTAGCGAAGGAGGGCTAATCCTTGTTCGCTTTTCCAAATAAATTATCGTGTTTTGGGTGACTTCGGTGCCTTGTAGGTATTATAAACCCAAAAGCAGAATAAAATTTCACAGAAATGCAGTTTTTTTTCAAAAATCTTGTTGAGAAATCGGCAAAACCTTTAATTTTGGCCACTTCAAGTTTTATCATAAACCTTAAACCATGAAAAAATTAGTAACTATTCTTGCTTTCATCGGAGTGCTAGCTTTTAGCGCCTCCACATCAATGGCTCAAGAGGCCACTTCAACGGACTCAGCCACTACTCAAGCTGCTCCTGCTGAATCTTCTGTAACCGATGCGGCTGCAGATGCTTCCGCTCCTGCTGAAGAAACTTCTTTCCATCAAGCTCTAAAAGAGCAGTTCATTGCCGGTGGTGCTGCTTTTATGTGGCCAATTTTAATTGTTTTTATTCTTGGTTTGGCAATCGCGATTGAGCGTATCATTACCCTCAACTTAGCTACTACCAACACTAAAAAACTTTTGTCTCAAATTGAGGACGCTTTAGCAAAAGGCGGTGTAGAAGCTGCAAAAGATGTTACTAAAAATACCAGAGGCCCTGTGGCTTCTATCTTTACCCAAGGCTTGATGCGCTCAGGCGAAGGTATTGACATGGTAGAAAAGTCAATCGTTTCTTACGGTGGCGTTGAAATGGGAAGATTAGAGTCTGGATTGATCTGGATTTCATTGTGTATTTCACTCGGACCTATGTTAGGTTTCTTTGGTACAGTTGTGGGTATGGTGCAGGCGTTCGATGCGATCGAAGCAGCTGGTGATATTTCTCCATCTGTTGTTGCCGGTGGTATGAAAGTGGCCTTGATCACAACAGTAGGTGGTTTGATTGTGGGTATGGTGCTTCAGGTATTGTATAACTATTGCGTATCTAAAATTGATAGCTTGGTGAACAAAATGGAAGATGCTTCTATCTCATTGATTGATATTTTGGTTAAGCACAAAAAATAATTTGTATGGAAGAAAATACAGGATTGCTTTATTCACTCATATCACCTGGTTTGATTGTTTGCTACATCTGTATGGGATTAGCATTGGTTGCTAGTGTAGGTATGCCACTGATCCACGCGGTTAGTAACCCAAAAGAGTTAGTGAAGTCACTTATTGGAGTAGTAGGTCTGGTAGTTCTTTTTGGACTTTCCTATTCACTTTCTGGTTCAGAAGTTTCTGTTAAAGCAGCTGCCTTGGGCACTACTGCTGCCAGTTCAAAGATGATTGGAGCAGGCTTGATCCTATTTTATATTGTACTTCTTACATCTGCGGTATTGGCGATCTACTCTTTAATTAAAGATATTATCACCGGTTAAAAAAAATATAAAATGGCAAGATCGACACCAGAGATACCGAATGCTTCCATGGCCGATATTGCATTCTTGTTGTTAACCTTCTTTTTGGTGACGACAACGATCAATAACGACAAGGGATTAAGCATCGGTTTACCTCCGCCACCAGACCCCAATAAAAATGAGGAGGTGAAAATGCAGGAGAAGAACATCTTCAAAATTCAGGTTAATTCCTCCGATGCATTGTTGGTGGAAGGCGAGCCGATGGAAGATGTGAGCGGCCTAAAGGATATGATCATCGCGTTTGTTAAGAACAAAGGCGTAGATCCGGCCAGCTCAGAAAGCCCTGAGAAGGCAATCGTTTCATTCAAAACAGATAGAGGTACCAGCCATAAACGATTTGTAGAAATTTTGGATATTATTCAGGGAGCTTATTACGATATCTATGCCGAACAGGCAGGGGTAACGAACAAGGAGTTCCGCGAGGCAGCCTCTCAGTTGGCTGACGCTGAAAAGAAGGCCATCTACGAGCGAGGTAAAAAGGATTATCCTATGAATATCTCTATTGCTGAACCAACTAAGGTAGGTAACTAAACATTTCGGACTATGTCAAAATTTAAGAAAAAAGCAGAGGTTAAGCAGGAGATTCCAACTTCCTCTATGCCCGATGTGGTTTTCATGTTGTTGTTCTTTTTCATGGTGACAACAGAAATGCGTAAATCATCCATCAAGGTAAAGCAACAAATTCCGAAAGCGGCTCAACTGCGTAAGTTGGAACGTAAAACGTTGGTAGCCAATCTGTACATTGGTCAGCCTACCGAAGCAAAATTTGGTACAGAAGAGAAAATTCAAGCCAATGATGCATTCATCAACACGGATGATATTATTCGCTGGGTAAACGAAGAAAAGTCGAAACTGGCAGAAGCAGAGCGTGAGCAGCTTACCATCGCTATTAAAGGCGACAAAGATGCAAAGCGTGGCATTATTGCCGATGTGGAGACGGAACTTCGAAAGGGCAATGCTCGGAAAGTTCTCTACACAGCAGCCGATAATGCTGCTGCAAAAAAGAACTGATCTACTCTTATGATTATTCAAAAGCCTTCCACTAACATTGGAAGGCTTTTTCTTTTATGACTAACACAACTTCTGCGCTAAATAATCCCAAAGTTGAAAATGCCTGGTGTATGTACGACTGGGCTAACTCGGTTTATTCATTGGTAATTACCAGTGCACTGTTTCCCGTTTATTATCAGGCGGTGACAACTTCTACTGGTGGCAATGATCAGGTGCAATTTTTGGGATTTACGATCACCAATTCTGTGTTGTATTCCTACGCTCTTTCTTTTTCATTTTTGATCATCACACCACTATTACCGCTGTTGTCGGGTGTTGCAGATTATGTTGGGAATAAGAAGGCTTTCATGCGATTCTTTTGCTACTTGGGCGGTCTAGCCTGCATGGGGATGTATTTCTTTCATGCCAACACGTTAGAGTGGGGCATTCTTTGTGTAATCTTAGCCAGCATCGGCTACTCGGGGAGTTTAGTCTTTTACGATGCTTTCCTTCCGGAAATTGTTAGTCAGGATCAATTCAATCGCGTAAGCGCGAAGGGATACTCCATGGGTTATTATGGAGGGGTAGTGTTATTGGTCATTAACCTGATTCTAATTATGAATTATACCGCGTTTCATTTTGCTTCAGAAGGGGATGCTACGCGGTTTTCATTTTTAATGGTAGGAATATGGTGGATCGGTTTTGCCCAAATACCACTCGCTAAGTTGCCTGACAGTCGTAAAAATGAAGGTAAAGGAAAGTTTCTTCACGGGTACGAGGAGTTAGCAAAAGTGTGGAAAGCACTTAGTTCGAATCCAGATTTGAAGAAATACATCTTAGCTTATTTTTTCTTTAACATGGGCGTGCAAACAGTGATGTACATGGCTGCCACTTTTGGGTCGAAAGAACTCGCATTGGAAGATTCAAAGTTAATAGCCACTGTTTTGATCATTCAGTTGGTTGCAGCTGTTGGAGCACACGTATTCGCCCGCGTCTCGGTACGCATAGGTGACCGCCCAACTTTACTTGGAATGATTTGCTTCTGGATTCTGGTTTGCTTTGCCGCTTACCTCACAACCACGGAAGTGCAGTTTTACTTTTTAGCCACTGCCGTGGGATTGGTGATGGGAGGTATTCAATCACTATCCCGAGCCACTTACTCTAAACTCATCCCGCGTGATTCCATTGACTACGCTTCGTATTTTAGCTTTTTTGATTGCACTTTTAATTTGTCCATCGTGGCAGGAACATTTAGTTATGGATTGGCGGAGCACCTCACCGGCAGCATGCGAAACGGTGTATTGTCCATTGCTTCGTTTTTTGTAATTGGTTTTATCCTACTCTGGCAGGTAAAATCCACACTTATTCAGAAGGCAAATCATGGTTAGTGTAAAAGATATTCAGTATACCTATCCGAAGGCAACGACCACCATGCGGTTCCCGGATTTTGACATTAAGGCAGGCGAACATAGTTTGTTGCTGGGTGAATCAGGAGGAGGAAAAACTACCCTTTTGCATTTAATAGGCGGATTGCTTCAATCACAACAAGGTAAAATAGAGCTGGATGGAGTGAATGTCGCTGCACTATCTGCGGTGCAATTAGATCAGTTCCGGGGCAAAAAGATTGGTTTAATTTTTCAGAAAAATCATTTGATCAACACACTGACGGTAAAACAAAACTTGTTGGCGGCTACTTATTTTGCCGGAAATCCGGCTGCCCCGGAACGAGCGGTTGAAATTTTAGAAGAGTTAGGATTGGCAGACAAGTTGAATTCCAAAGTGACAGAACTAAGTGTAGGACAAGCGCAACGCGTTGCCATCGCCCGCGCGGTGATGAACAAACCCGCACTCATCTTAGCCGATGAGCCCACATCCGCATTGGATGATAAAAATTGTGATAAGGTCATTTCGCTTTTGCTAAAGCTCGCCAACCATAGTTGGGCTACTTTGCTGGTGGCCACGCATGATCAGCGACTCAAAGAGCGATTTAACCGGCAAATAGAATTGAAGTCCACCCAAATCCCACATCCATAATTATGTCGATTTTTTCTTTGGTGTGGAGTTATCTGAAAGCAAAGCCGCTGAATACAGCTTTGAATATATTTCTGCTGTCGCTGGGCATCTCTGTGATCACCTTGTTGTTGGTGGTAAGCCGGCAATTGGAGCAACGGGTAGCTGACAACACGAAAGGAATTGATCTCGTGGTAGGGGCGAAGGGTAGCCCACTTCAATTGATTCTATGCAATATCTTTCATATCGATTTTCCTACTGGCAACATCAATTTAAAAGAGGCAGAAAAGTTGGCGAATCATCGCCTGGTGAAAAGTGCCATACCGTTGGCTTTGGGCGACAGCTATATGAACTTTCGAATCATCGGCACCTCGCAGGCCTATGCGGAACTGTATCAAGCCGAATTACTAGCGGGTGATTGGTGGAAGGAAGAGCTGGACGTGACGCTGGGCGCAAATGTGGCCGCACTCACCAAACTTCAATTAGGCGGCACCTTTGAGAGTGCACACGGCCTCACGAATGAAGGCCACGCGCACGAAGAGAGCCACTACAAAGTGGTGGGCATTATGAAGCCAACCGGAAGTGTGGTAGATAACCTGATTTTGACCCAGGTAAAAAGTGTTTGGCATGTCCATGAAGAAGGTGAAGAGAAGTCCAATATGAGCCAGCCGCTCGATTTGAAATTGATTCCCGGTTATTCATTGCAAGACTCGACCAAAGAAATTACAGCACTGCTGCTCAAATACAAAAACCCGATTGCAGCGATTCAACTGCCGCGCTACATCAATACCCAAACCAACATGCAAGCGGCATCCCCCGCGTTTGAAACAGCCCGACTCTTTACCATTTTGGGCTCTGCTAAAACCGTGTTGATGGGCTTAGCCTACCTGCTAGTCTTTATTTCAGCGCTCAGTATTTTTATTGCGCTGTACAATTCACTGAAGGAAAGAAAATATGATCTAGCGATCATGCGCAGCATGGGTGCCTCGCGATTTAAGTTGTGGAGCAGTGTGGTGCTGGAAGGAGTGAGCTTGACGTTTGCGGGTACCATCGGTGGATTATTTCTTGCGCATATCATGTTGTTTGCCTTTATTCAAAGCATCGGTGATAAAAGCGGATTGGCTCCTTTTCATTTGTATGTAGAAGAAGCCTATTTGTTAATCGGTGGTTTGTTGTTAGGATTGCTTTGCTCGATGTTACCTGCCTGGCAAGCCTATCGCACCGATATTCACAAAGTATTGGCAGGAAATTAAATGCGAACAAGAGTTATGAAAAAAGAACTATTCAAAGGCATTACAGTAGGAATCTTACTTCTGATTTCTTCCAGCGCCTGGGCGCAGCCCGAAGGCTGGACACTTTTTGCCAAGACCAAATTTGAAACGAAGTATAACGAGAAAGCAGCCGAGTATTTCTTAGTGCCTGTTTTTACCGATGAACTAAAAGGACTGGTGGGAAAGGAAGTGATGTTAGAAGGTTACTACATGCCGATTGATGTGGAGGGCAACGCCTACATCATCTTGTCCAAGTATCCCTACAGTCAGTGTTTTTTTTGTGGCGCGGCCGGCCCTGAATCAATTGCCGAGGTCACATTTAAAGTTAAGCCTACCTCCAAATTTGAAGCCGATCAGTTCATTCGTATCAAAGGAAAAGTAAAGTTGAATGAATCAGATTTAGAGCACGGTAATTTTCTGGTTACTGATGCAGTGTTAATTTCAAAATAGAAAGGCCGATTAGTTTTGCCCGATTAGCTCCGTAGGAGCATCTTGTGTATAGAAAATGATCCAATAGTAAATAGTATTTGGCTCCGTAGGAGCCTCCTGTATAACGCATCTTTTTAGGAGACTCCTCTGGAGTCCAGCACGTGTCCATAAATGTATCCTATAGACAGGCAGCCCCGCTGGGGCTTTCCAATGATAATGTGTTCGATTGATGCCTTTGAGTTTTAATTATTGCTCCGAAGGAGCCACCTGTGTATATAAAATGATCAAATAGTATTTGGCTCCGTAGGAGCCACCTGTATAATGCATCTTTTTAGGAGACTCCTCTGGAGTCCTACACATATCCATAAACGTATACTATAGGCAGGCAGCCCCGCTGGGGCTAGCGCGTTCAATACTAAATTTAGTTGAAGTCATGTCACTTGGTAATAGCTCCGTAGGAGCATCCTGTATATAGAAAATAATTCTACGTCTGAATTGGCTCCGTAGGAGCCACCTGACTAGCGCATCGTTTTCAGGTGAATCCTTCAATCCATCAAATTATTTATTCGTATTCAACTTTGCTTTGCTGAACAACATGTAGTTCTGCTTCTTCGTGCTCCAGTGGTAGCCCAGCGAAAACGGCAAATCTTTTTTGCCACCCGCATTGTAGGCCGAATCCAAATCGGCCTGATACAACTCTGAACTGAAATCTTTGACTGGCTTAATGTAATCGCCATAAAACGTGCCCGACCATTCCAGCTTATTCTTAAAGTTTTTATACGGAATACCGGTGTCATCCTGAAATACATGATTGCTGTTAGCGATAATCAGCTTTTTGATTTCTGTAAACACATCTTTATGCATCAGGTACGATGCCGACTTCACAAACGTATTGAAAGGAGCACGATTGTTTACAAACGAAATGAAGTTAGGTCTGTCCTTCAGTCCGCCATTGGAAATACTTACCGAGAAATAATACAGCGTCTTTACTTCTTGTGTTGTCCGATCGCGGAAAATCAACTTTACTGCAGGCGTTTTCTTCCAATGAATCTGGCTTCCTTTGATCTCCACTTCATTGCCAGCGTCATCTAGCGTAATAAATTTCTGACTCAATAACTCATGTCCTGAACGCTCGATGAAGAAATAAAGCGGAGGCAACACACCCTTCACCTGCTTCAAGTCCTTTTCCATGTGTGTCGTTATGAAATAGCTCTTATTAAATATGTCGCGGAGCGATACACCCAAACTATCTAAAAAAGCATCCCTGTTCTTTTCTGAAATAGTATCCAACGGCACCACTTCGCGAATCGGTTCCAGTGCAGCCAACACATAGGTTTTTGCTCTTGGAAACAAAAAAAACGCATGTAAAAAGTCCGGGCCTGAAAACGGATAGAATAAAGTCAGCGAATCATGAATCGATTTTGAAAATGTATTTTCCTCCCACGCCTTCATTTTGCTCAGGCGCGTATCATACATTTTTTTCCAGTTGCCATCCATCGATGCCTGATACTCCTTCCAGTATTTATCTTCTTCCAGTTTTTTAAACGAACTCTCTGAAAGCTGCGGCAAACCGGCAATGAAGCGAGCCGCATTATCCAACACGGTATCTTTTTCGACTGCAACCACAGTCGTAGCAACTGTATCTTTCACCGGGGGCACTTCTGCCAGTGTATCTATGTTTTCATTAACCGAATCTTTTCCCGACTCGTCTGTGGTCTCTTTCGGACTTCCACACGACCACACAAAACTTACGCCAACGACAATGACAAAAAGGATTTTTTTCACAATAATTACTTTTTAGAAACTACAAAATAAATGATTATTCCCGGAACCACCGTGCCGAGCGAATACAGAATGATATTCGGATCATTCACCGTTACATAATAAATCATCCAACAGGTACACACGGTAAATAAAATGGGCGGCAGCGGATAAAATGGCACCTGAAAAGGTCGCTGTTCCTTTGGATATTTTCTGCGCAAAACAAAAATACCCAACACCGTAGCCATCGAAAAAATCGACAAGCTGATGGAGATATATTGAATGATCTCTTTGAAAGAACTCACCAACACTAAAAAGATCGACCACCCAGCCTGCACCAATATCGCCAGATACGGCATGTCAAATTTATTTTTGGATGCCATCACCTTCAGGCGTGGGTAATCATCGCCCATGGCTTCAAGCACACGCGGCCCGGCAATCGTCATGGCGCTTAGTGTAGATAGCAAAGCCACACTGAACATGGTAGAAAACACCAGTCCCACCTTTTCGCCAAACAATTTAAACGCCACTACATTTCCAATGTCATTTTTGCCATTCAGTTCTTCCATCGGAGCCGAATACAAAAACATAGCATTCAGCGACAGATAAACGATGGTTACTGTCAGCGTACCGATAATGAGTGAGCGAGGTAAATTTTTAGTAGGGTTTTCCAGGTTGCCCGCAATGTAAGCCACCGCATTCCAGCCGGTGTAGGCATACACTACATACACTAATGACACCGCAAAGCTGGCACTCAAAATCAAATCCCAATCACCGGCCTTCGGCATAAAGCTAATCCCCGAAGTATTTTCTTTAGCCACAAAAAACGGAGCAATACAGAAGAATAAAATCAGCAAAAGCTTCAAAGAAGTAAGCATGTTTTGCACACGCCCTCCGGTCTTTACACCAAACCAATGCACACCCGACACCAACACAATAGCGGCAATGGCCACCACCTTATTCGAGATACCCAAAAAAGTAGAAGAGTACTCGCCAATCGCGAGTGCCACCGCAGAAATCGCCCCGGCAAAACCTACCAGCAAACTCATCCACCCTCCGGCAAAACCAAAGGCAGGATGAAAAATCTTTCCTAAGTAATTGTATTCGCCACCCGACTTCTGCAACGTAGTCGAAATCTCAGCATACGTAAATGCACCCGACAGCGCCACTACACCTCCCACGGCCCACAGCACCAAAATGGCAAAACCCGAAGGAATCGGCTCTACCTGATACCCCAGCGAAGTAAAAACACCGGTGCCAATCATATTGGCGATCACCAGCGTGATTCCCACCGTGAGTGTATATTTCTTTTGATCCGTCATGCCCAATTAATCAACCCGAAAGATGAACATATTTTATTGTATCGCCAACGGCCAATCAACGAGATGAATTTCCTTTTTGGGGCCTGCCCTTGCTGGCTCACCACGCAAGGGCACCAGGCTTTTCGTTCCAAGCTTTCGCGTGCCAGCAGCCTCGGCATCACACGCTCAAGGCTTTCCACTTCAATCCTTGGCCCGCGCCAGCACCACACTCATCTATAAACTTGTCATTCCGAGGCACGGAATCTTAATTCTGTCATTCCGAGGCACGAGGAATCTTCTTGAACTTTTTTCCCAAAGATGCCTCGTTCCTCGGCAAGACAGGAGTGTTGTTAAACCAATATGTTTAGCAATTCTTTCATTCCTAGACTCGAGGAATCTTAATTCTGTCATTCCGAGGTACGAGGAATCTTCTTGAACTTTCTTCCCAAAGTTGCCTCGTGCCTCGGCAATACAGGAACGAAAGAATCACTTACCTATATAAATTAAAATCTAAAAGATATTCGGCATACGGTGCTTTCGCCAAACCGCGCACCTGCATCGTTACTTTCGGTTCCTTGCCCGTCCAGTTGACGGTAATTAGACCAAACGTTTTCTGAATCACTAAATCACCAACCCGGTGCTTGTTCAATTCCACCCACGATTCCGACCACGTGTGCGTAATGCCACTCGAAGTAAAATCAATCAGCGGGTATTTCATTGCGGGCATTTCAATTTTCGAAAACTCCGCTATGTGGCGATCGCCACTCACAATCACCACCCTCTTCTTTGAGGCAGCAATCATCTCCAGCAGTCTTTTTCGGGCAGCCGGAAAATTGGCCCACTTTTCAAAGCGATGCTCCGCAGCAATCACCTGAATGCTCGAGTTGATAATAAACAATTCAATCGAGGCATCATTTAACTCTTCACTCAGCCATTGCCATTGCGCATCGCCCAGCACATCTCCGTCCACATTCTTTTCATAATGCGTCATTTTCTTCTGCGTAAGCGAATCGATAGAGGATACTTTAATCACGGTATCGCGAAAAGAGCGCGTATCCAGATTAATGATTTTTATCTTTTGCTTTCCTTTGCCAATCGTCAACGAGTGATAGACGCCATCGTGTTCCCACACCGGGCTGGGTTCGGCAATGCCTAAAAAATCCAGCAGGTATTTTTTGCTGTCATTTTTCTTGCTGTACAATTTACCACCATCATTCACACCATAATCATGATCGTCCCACGTACCTGTGATGGTGCACATGCGCATCAACTTTTGATATTCCGGATTTGATTTTTGTTTATCGTATTTGGCTTTGAGCAGCGCCATGTCGTGGGTATCGGCATACACATTGTCACCGCCCCAAATCCAAACACTGGGTTTTTGTGCAATCACTTCTTTCCACATTTCCTGCGGTTCGTCTTCATCATCGCACGATCCAAATGCAATGATGGTTTCTTTCGATTGCGCCCACAGGCCGGAAGCGCAAAACAGCATAGCGAGAGCTATCCACAATGATTTCATAAGGCAGGCTTAGGTTGCGCAAGTATAGCACGAATCCCTCATCTATACATTACCGTCTGATGAAATTTTCATAGCCGACCACTGAGATACTCCTTTTGCCATTGCTCTATAAAGGGCAGGGGGTTGTCATTGCCAATGGTTATTCTTACTTTTCAAATCTCATCAAATAACCATGAATCGTATGAAGTATTTCCTTAGTCTTTTGTTGCTCTGTAGTTTCGGACTGGCTTCGGCACAGCTGTCGGATTCCGCCTATGTGCGTCAGTATTATGATAAAACGGAAGTGCAGATACCCATGCGTGACGGCATTAAATTGTTTACTACAATCTATACCCCCAAAGATAAAAGCAAAGTCTATCCCATCATGATGCAGCGCACGTGCTACAGTGTGGAGCCCTATGGAAAAGATAAATTTGAACGATCACTCGGCCCCTCCAAATACCTCATGCGCGATGGATACATTTTTGTGTATCAGGATGTGCGTGGTCGCTGGATGAGTGAAGGTGTGTTCAACAACATGACTCCCAATATTCCCGGCAACGACCGGAAAAACAAAACGGCCATTGATGAAGCTTCCGATACATGGGATACCATCGATTGGCTGATCAAAAATGTAAAAGGGAACAACGGTCGGGTAGGGCAGTGGGGAATTTCGTATCCCGGCTTCTACACCGCAGCCGCCATTCCCGATGCGCACCCCGCCCTCAAAGCATCTTCCCCACAGGCGCCCATCTCCGACTTCTTCTTTGACGACTTCCATCATCAGGGTGCCTTTCTGCAAAGTTACTTAGCTGCGTTTGCTGTGTTCGGCTATCAACACGATGGTCCCACCGACAAAAGCTGGTACGATGATAAAATTCAGCGCTTTTATGCACAACAACCCAAAGACGGATATGATTTTAATTTGCGCATCGGCTCATTGAAAAATGCAACGGAGAAATACCACAAAGACAATTTCTTCTGGCAGGAAATCATCGATCATCCAAACTATGATGAGTTCTGGCAAAAGCGAAACTTGTTACCACACCTTACCAATGTGAAGCATGCGATCATGACAGTAGGCGGTTGGTACGATGCCGAAGATTTGTATGGTCCGCTGAACATCTACAAAAAAATTGAGAGCAGCAGCCCTTCTACCTACAACACGATTGTCATGGGTCCGTGGAGTCATGGAGATTGGGCGCGCGAACGCGGCTACCAGCAAGTCAACCACATTTATTTTGGTGACAGCATTTCTACATTCTATCAGCGTGAGATTGAGCGTAAATTTTTTACAGCCACCTTAAAAGACGGAGTACAACCCAAGTTGCCCGAAGCTTACATGTACGATTGTGGTTTGAAAACATGGAAGCAGTTTACCGAATGGCCGCCCCGCGAAATTCAGCCGTTCAAATTGTACTTTGGAGAAAACGGAAAGCTCTCTGTCAATCAACCTACGAAGGCAGAAGCCGTGTTTGAATACATCA
>JAJTHV010000215.1 GCA_021300095.1 Flammeovirgaceae bacterium
GTTTTTTTGACACAATTGAACAACTGAATTTTTTTGATAACTCCTTCCTACTCCAACACTAACACCCATGAACAATCGACACCACATTTCTGACGCAGGGCCCCTGTACGGGGAATTTGTCACCCAGACAAAGGCCCACTACGGTATTCAAGTGGAGTGGACACAGGAAGCCTTGGATTCCTACCTGAACGCCAATGTCATGTTTGACGACTTATTCGTGGATTCGTTCCTAACTTGTGTAAGTTATCTGTTGGCCTGCGATGGAGCCTCACATATCTGCATCATTCCACACAACAACCATCAACACGTCACCTTACCAGAAGGCCTCTTGGAAGGAGTCGACACGTTGTTGGCCTTGATGTTTGAGGATTCGGGTGATTCGCAAGGATGGGGGGTACTACAAATCGATTTCAAAGATGATGGCGCCAACGTCTGTGTCTATGATACGGTGCCTCCACCGATTCTACCCCCTAGAAAACGCTCAGCAAAGCGCTCGAAGCAGACGGCGAATAGGCGCTTCGCCAAAAGCATAAGTTCATTGGTGATGCAAACACGTGTGCGAAGAGATGAAGGGACACAGATTGTCCGCAAGCAAATTCTGGGTGCACACAAGAATGCACCAGACTTGGGGCCTTTTGCATTGAAGGAGCTACTCCGCCAGGTTTCTTACGCTCTGGCTGGTTCCAAAAAAACCCGTGCAACGTCTCTATTGCGCGAGGGTCTTGTGGAAGTCCACCACCCAGAAGTCGACCCCGTTCGTTTTGGTATTTTATCATTGTTTGTTCAAATGATGAACTTTGCCACGGTTAGAATGAACGTCGGAAAGGACAAGGTGGATGTACAAAATTGGTCCATAAAGATGGACCTGGCAATGTCTTTGTACCGAAGACCCTATGCCGCTGGTCCAGCTCAATGTTTTTTTTGTCAAAAACTCCTTTCTAAACGTCCGACTAGCCGCATCACTGCGTTCTGTTGCTGCCCAGTCCGTGTCCATCACCAGTGCTGGCTTGAGAAGATCCGCAAGGTCGCCGGCGTTCTTATGGGTGGAATGCAGGAAGACCCTGACCTTGATTGTCCTGGCTGCAAGACACGAATCAGGAAGTTTTTCAGCCTTGCCCCCGACTCCTTGAGTTGCGAGACAAAAGTTCTTTTGCCGCGGGAGCGTGAATCTAGAATAGAAGTGCTCAGAGACTATGGTTGCTCTTCCGCCTGAAGAAGTGGAAGATATGGAAGAAGAAGACATGGAAGAAGAAGACGAAATGGAGCTTCCGCCTCTTCCGCCTGAAGAAGTAGAAGGCATGGAAGTCCCGCACCCACTGGAGGATCGGATAATAATGGAATACAAGAACTCAAGAAATTTCGACAGAGAAAAGGAGAGAGTATTCATGTTCAGTTTTGGTGTCGTCTATTTTGCGTGCACCAGTCATACATCAGCTACAAGGCTACGTTCTGCTTTAACGAAGCTCTTCGTAGAGCCTACAGCCAAGGATCCAGCCCCATTTCGTTGTATCAAAGATGGTTGTTCCCATGCATTCCAGACGGCGCTGGACAGCCTGTTGCACATAGAATCAAAATGTACTTTCATTCCAGGTGACGACGTCAACCGAAGGGCATCGCCAACTCACTACCCTGCACATTTTGTTCCTGATGTAGCGATTGAGTGTTTGGCTAATACCAGAAAATTTGATAGTGGTCCATTGGACTTAATTGACGTCGAGAACCTTCCCTTTCGGTTTGGTCATCCGAAAATTAGACATCTAATGGCCACGAAGAAGGAGTCGCACCAAGAGCGCGTTTTCATAGCTCCTGGAAAACGAGTTAAACGAACTTTGTTGACGTATGCTGCCAGGAAGTGGGATTGGCTACAAAAAGAAGAAATCAACGGGAACGTCTATGGGGCCTTGTGCAGTCGTAAATGGCCGTCTATGTTCTGGTTCCTTTCCTTCGTAAAGAACCCAACGGAGTGGCCTGATGGTACAATATCACTCATTGAAAACAACCCTTGTCTGACTACAAATAGAAGATAATCCATAACTAAGTATCTGCTTTCCTTCAAAAAACACCCTATGCCATTTAGTATGTTATGTTGGGGGAAGAGCTTGTACATAGCGTGTTATGCTTCGTACCGGTACTCGAGGACTGTACTTACGAGTACTATTACGAGTACTGTACTGTAGTTATTTTGTATTCGTCGATATTGGCTTATATTATTTTCTACTACGCGTATGTAATGGTACAAGTACGGTACTGTATCGGTACAGTACTGTACTCGAGTTCTGTACTTTTAGTGTTAGCTAGCCCTATGTGTCCTGACGAGTTTCCGTGGCTACAAGGGATTTCCGTAGCCAGTTTCCGGCGGAAACTGTTAACCCTCTTAGAAAAAGTCAATATCTGTGACATTTAAAGGGAGAGACTTTCATCAGGCCCTATACAGATGGTTGGAACCACGAGCACGGACAACATCAAGAGAACTGAGATTCCTCAAACGAGAGCAGTTGTATCCACCTTGCAAAA
>JAJTHV010000125.1 GCA_021300095.1 Flammeovirgaceae bacterium
AGGAAGTGAAAAAATTTAAAACGGGTTTTTAGAGATGCCCATAAATGTAATTGTCTGTTTCTTTTTGTGAATCTATTTCATCGGTTATTGCGCGCGATTTGAAAAATCAATCATACGTAAACAAAAACCCAAACACATGAAGAAAAATTACCCAACGCGTCAATCGCATTTTTCAGTCCGCTGGTTGCCGGCATTGCTTCTGCTGGTTGCCTCTATCGCGGCCACCAGTGTGAGTAGTTACGCACAATCCACGCAACCCGTTGAAGTGGCTGGAAAAGTAACAGATGAAACCGGAACCGGCATGCCCGGAGTAAACGTGTTAGAGAAAGGAACCAGCAATGGTGTTGTAACGGATGTGAACGGTAACTACAAACTTCTGGTACTCGGCAACGATGCCACGCTCATCTTCAGTTTTGTAGGAACTGTAACACAAGAAGTGCGCATCAACAATCGCACGGAAGTAAACACCCAGATGGAGGTAGACACTAAAACCTTATCAGAAATTGTTGTAGTGGGGTACGGTACTCAAGAATCGAAGGATGTAACCGGATCGGTAGCCTCTATTAAAAGCGATAACTTTAACAAAGGCATCATCAATTCACCCGAGCAATTGTTGCAAGGAAAAGTGGCCGGTGTAAATGTGGTGTCTGCCAGTGGAGAACCAGGTGCCAATCAAGCTATTACCATTCGCGGACCAGGCAGTATTCGGACAGGCAGTACACCACTGTTTGTAGTAGACGGCATGGCGCTGGACAACACCAGCACCAGCAGCGGTGGGGTTAATCCACTTAACTTCATTAACCCACAAGATATTGCATCGATGCATGTATTGAAAGATGCATCTGCCACCGCTATTTACGGTTCGCGTGGTGCAAACGGTGTAATTATAATCACCACCAAAAAAGGAAATGCAGATACTTCTTTTATTACTTACTCAATGGATTATGGAGTTTCCTCATTAGCTCGTCCTATTGATGTTTTTTCAGCCAATGAATTTAGAAAAAATGTGGTGGCAGTGGGCGGCACACTGGATGATCAAGGTGCAAACACCGACTGGCAAAAAGAAGTAACGCGCAGTGCCATTACACAAAATCATAACATATCGTTTGGTGGTGGTGCGAATAAGCTTAGCTACTATGCTTCGCTGGGTGTACAAGATCAGGAAGGTATTTTGAAAAACAGCGGCATGAAACGATATACAGGCCGTATCAATGTGACGCAAAAATCATTAAACGATCGCCTGACGGTAGAGATGAATCTGAATGCCAGCAATACGGTGAATGAACGATCCAATATAGAGTCTATTATTGGGGGCGCGCTTTCGATGAATCCGACCTATCCTGCTTATGATCAAAACGGCAAGCCTGCATTTTTAAATCTGGTTACTCCTTTAGTAGACTTAGATTTGAGCAAGGACGTAATCACCACCAACCGAATCATTGGTAACATTACGCCTACTTTCGAAATCATCAAAGGATTGGTGTATAAACTCAATCTGGGTATTGACTATGCTACGGCTACACGTGACATTCAATCTTTTCCAATTCTGCAACCAACACGACCCGGTCGTGTAGATATCATCAACAAAAACAATATCAACTCATTGATTGAAAATTATATCACGTACACATTCAGCAAAACGAATCACAATCTCACGGTTCTGGTGGGGCACTCTTACCAGCGGTTCAATGTGCAAGAGCGCGGATTTAGCATCAACAACTTTGCTGTATCCGATGTTGATCCGGCCAACAATCCTTCGTTGGGATCGTCTCTCAATTTGACTGATAACCGACCCAGTGGTTCTACCATCCGTAATGAACTGCAATCAGTGTTTGGTCGTGCCACCTATGAATGGAAAGGCAAATACCTGGCTACGGCTACTTTCCGTGCCGATGGGTCAACAAAATTTGGAAAGGATAATAAGTATGGCTATTTCCCATCTTTCTCGTTGGGTTGGCGCATCTCCGAAGAACCATTTTTAAAGTCATTGCCGATCAGCAATCTTAAATTGCGATTGGGTTGGGGACAAACAGGGAATCAGGATATTCCAGAAAAGAAAACACTCGCTTCATTTAATACTTCTACTTCGGCAGGCTCTACGTATCCACTTGCAACCGGTCCCTATCCTGCGGGTACTACCTACTCGCGCTTGGCCAATCCCGGACTGCAATGGGAAGTTTCTACCCAAACAGATATTGGTTTAGATTTCGGATTTTTAGATGGTGCCCTTTCTGGATCGGTAGATTATTTCCATAAGAAAACAGACAACATTCTTTTGCGCCTTCTGGCCACCGCTGATCCTGTGCAGGTTGCCTCAGAAACGTGGGCCAACTTAAAAGACATGACCATCACCAATCAAGGTGTTGAAATTGCGTTGGACTACCAATTTAAAAGATCAAACGACTTTCGATTTAACGTAGGTGGTAATGTTACCTTCATCGACAATAAAGTAAAAAATTCACCGTACACTGTAATCCCTTCCGGTTCAGCTACAGGCTCGGGACTTACATCAGCTACGATCAATGGTTACGTTAATGATCAACCTATTGGCACCTTTTTCTTAAAAGAGTTTAATGGCTTTGACCAAAATGGTTTAAGCAAATATGTTGACCACGATGGTGATGGAGTGGTAACCGACAAAGATCGGATTGCAGCGGGAACAGCTTTGCCATCAACGATGTTCAATTTTTATGGCACGATAGGATACAAAAATTTTGATCTTACGTTCAACTTTAATGGTGTATCGGGCAACAAGGTGTATGACAATACTGCCAATGCGAACTTCTATAAACTCCGCGTTCGCAACAATTTAAATGCAACCAATGACGCTATCGCTAACACTGAAGAGTCTCCCACTAATGCGGCAGCGGTTTCTACACGCTACTTAAAAGATGCGGCATTTCTTCGTTTGAACAATTTGACACTCGGGTATAACTTCAATACCACCTCCTTACACATTAATCAATGGGTAAAGGCGATACGCCTCAGCGTAACTGGGCAAAACTTATTCGTCATTACGAAATACGATGGCTTTGATCCGGAAGTAAATAAAGAAGATAGAACGATTGATGGTGCATCATCGTATGGTATCGACTATCTCAGCTACCCAAAAGCCACATCGGTGATTGTTGGTTTAAATGTTACATTCTAATTATCTCAAAAAATGAAAAAGAAACTCATTATACTTTTATTTGCGGTTGGCTTTGTAGGTTGTACCAACCTGGAAGAGGAAGTGTTGGATGAAACACTAAAGCCGGGAGGCATCTCAGCCAAACAAGCTGCTGACGGAACCATCGCTCCCGTGTATGGTCGTATGTATGACTTATTCAACCATACCAACTATTTTGCTATTCAGGAAATTTCTACTGACGAAGCGATTCTACCGTATCGGGGTGGTACTGACTGGGGTGATAATGGTATTTACATTGCCATGCATCAGCATACATATACCAGTTCCGATCCCAACTTGCGCAACACCTGGAATTTCATCAACCAAGGTATAGCCAGATCATTGGTAGCTATCAGTTCACTTCCATCAGTTACTGATCCAATTGCTGCCACCTATTTGGCAGAAGCAAAAGGTATGAAAGCATTTTACTCGATGCTCTCTCTTGACCTCTTTGGGTTAGTCTTTGTAAAAAATGATGTAAATGATGTTTCTACTATTTTGCGAGGAGCCGAGGCGGTTTCATATATTCAAAATGAATTTGAATCCATTCTACCCAATTTAGATGCAAATGCAGGTCCTGGACGTTTGACACCGGCCGCAGTATGGGGCTTATTGGCGCGCTTGCATTTGAATGCGGCTGTCTACCGCGATCGATATGCTACCTCCTTCAACTTCACTACGGAGGACATGGATAAAGTAATTTCGTATACAGATCAAATTATCAATTCAGGTAAGTACCAACTCTCCAGCGATTATTTTGCTGTATTCGGAAACGCCAACCATGACAACAAAGAATTGATCTTTGCCGTAGATCATCGTTTTGATATTGCCGGGTCACACAATCGCTTAGCGTATTTTTCAATCTCCGGAGATCAATGGCCACTTCCCAATTTTCCCAATGCGAATGGAACAGATGGACCAGCGATCACCCCCGACTTTTACCAAACTTGGGTAAGTGCCTATTCACCTACTGATCCGGCTGCGATTGATCCACGTTTTTACAAACAAAACCTTGCTATCTATACCGATCCGAGCGCTACATGCGTGGCAGCCGAGAACTTTCACATCAACCGTGGAATATTGCGCGGTCAGCAATATGGTTTGATCAAACAAAATGGCGCATTCTTAAAATGTCCGGATGGAAAGTTTCAAGTTGGTGCATTGTTCCAGGTAAGCCGTAACAAGCCAACTGAGCCTGTAAATTTCACTGAAGCCGTTGATTATCTAGCTAATAGCAATCACAACAATGGCTATCGGGTTGAAAAGTATGAGTTTGGAAGAAATTCGGACACAGGCAGAAACAAAGGTGATGCAGATATTATCCTTGTGCGTTTGGCTGATGTTTACCTGATGCGCGCTGAAGCCCGTTTGCGTAAAAACGATGCTGCTTCTGCACTGCAAGACGTAAATACCGTGCGAGCAGCACGTACTGCTACTGCTCCAGCACCTGCACTGAGCTCTATGAATTTGGACTTATTGCTTCGTGAGCGTGGCTTCGAATTGTATTGGGAAATGCAAAGACGTACAGATATGGTTCGCTTTGGAAAGTATGAAGGAACCTGGGGGCAAAAAACGAATGCAGATGTAAACAAGCGTGTATTCCCTATTCCACAAACAGCAATTGATGCGGCCTCTAACATTCCAGGGTATTTGATTCAAAACCAAGGGTATTAATTATCTTTATTAATCATAAATCCACAATGAGTTCGAACATACTCATTGTGGATTTTAACTTTTATTCTATGACACGAACCAGTATACTAATATTTACCATTCTTCTAATCATTCCATATAGTGGTTGGGCACAAGAAAAAGTACAAGTTGATCCTTCGGCCGTTAACTTCATTTTAATGGGAGACTGGGGTCGCAACGGAGCCGACCACCAAAAGGAAGTGGCCAAACAAATGGGAAAGACAGCTACTGAAGCTAGTGTAGACTTTATTATTGCCGCTGGTGATAATTTTTATCCGGAAGGTGTGGTGAGTGAATTTGACCCGCTTTGGAAATATTCCTTTGAAGACATCTACACCGATTTTTCATTGCAATGGGATTGGCATCCTGTGCTCGGCAACCATGACTACGGATCGAATCCACAGGCACAAGTGGCGTACTCGCGCATTAGCCGCAGATGGCAAATGCCCGCACGGTATTACACGAAATTTGTAGACGTGGGCAGCAGTGATACACAAGCCTTGTTCATTTTTATCGACACCACTCCATTGATAAAAGGATACTACAAAAATGATTTTCATCGTGTGCACGATCAAGACAGTACCGCACAAAAAAAATGGATCGAAGAAACGCTGCGCCAGGCACCTCCTACCGTAAAGTGGAAATTTGTTGTGGGCCACCACCCGATGTACACCGGTGGAAGTCGAACGGAAAATCATGATACCAAGTCCATTCGACAATCCCTCCAACCGTTGTTTGAAAAATACAAAGTAGATGCTTACTTGGCCGGACATGAGCATAGTTTACAACATATGATTGCTTCCAATCGGGTACATCATTTTATTTCAGGTGCTGCATCAGAACGAACGCCTGCCCGCATGTTGCCTATCAGTAAGTTCGCACAGTCGCAATACGGGTTCATGTTGTTTTCCGTCTACCCACAAATGGTGCGAGTACAAGTAATTGATTTAGAAGGGAAACTTCTTTACACGACTGAATTAAAAAAGTAAAATTAATCCAATCCGTATGATATACCGCGCGCTGCTTTTCTTGATTTCAGTTAACGTTTTTGCTCAACCTACTTCTTCAAATATTTTTGCGCACAACGATTACGAAAAAAAGGAACCCTTCACAAAAGCATTCGGTCTTCACGTAGGATATATTGAAGCGGACATTTTTCTAAAAGATGGAGCACTATTGGTTGCCCATACCGCTGCTGAAATAAGTAAAACGAAAACGCTCGAAAATCTGTACCTCCAACCACTTCAAAAACAACTCTCCGGCAGTGGCTATTCTGAAAGCAGTCCGCTGGCATTGATGATTGATTTGAAAACAGCAGGAAAAGAAACGCTTGGTGCATTGGTTCAACTGATGGCGTCCTATCCTGACCTCGCGAATTCTAAATCGTTGCGCATCACCATCAGTGGAAATATGCCGGATGCAAGCACATGGTCAGATTATCCGAACTATATCTTCTTTGACGGTCGTCCGGGCAATTCATATACCGCAGCGCAACTTCAGCGAATCAATCTGGTAAGCGCCAGCTTCCGCGATTATACGCAATGGAATGGAAAAGGCGAGTTGACATCAGCCGACCGGAAACAACTGCTAGCAGTCATTCAAAAAGTACATGCGTGGGGCAAGCCCATACGCTTCTGGGCAATTCCGGATTTTACAAATGCGTGGATAAAGTTAAACAAGCTGGGTGTAGACATACTAAATACAGATGAAGTAGAGCAGTTGCACGCCTTTCTGGCCAAATGGTCATCAAGCACCTACCAAAACAAAACACCGCATGCGACTTATCAGCCCATTGGTCAATGGAAAGAAGGCCAGCGACCCAAAAATTTAATTATCATGATTGGAGATGGTGCGGGGCTTGCTCAATTCTATAGCGGCTATACAGCGAATCGTGGCAAACTGAATGTCTTCCAAATTCCAATGGTTGGGTTTTCTATTACCAACTCATCGGACAGCTACATCACCGATTCAGCAGCGGGTGCTACTGCCATTGCCGCTGGCACAAAAACTAAAAACCGGTTTATCGGTGTGGACTCAACCGGCAAACGACTTCCCTTGCTAACATACAAGCTAAAAAAGAAAAAATACCAAACCGCCATTATATCAAACGGAGACATTACAGATGCTACTCCCGCTTCATTTTATGCATTTCAACCGGAGCGCATCATGAGTGAAGAAATTGCACTTGATTTCATTCAAAGTGATGTAGATCTACTAATGGGTGGCGGACTAAAATCCTTTCAGCAACGAAAAGACGGTAAAAAATTATTTGATGTTCTCCGACAGAAAGGATATCAAACCACTTCTAACTTTGGTACGATTGATACCCTCACTTCCATGAAGTTCGTGGTGTTAGATGATTCCGCAGTAATCGCCAAAAAGAAAGGACGCGGAGATTTCCTGATCCGTTCATTAAACAAAAGTTTAGACGTTTTTACCAAATCCAATTCACCCTTCTTCATTATGCTCGAGAGCGCTCAAATTGATTGGGGTGGCCATAACAACGACTTGGAATATGTAGTCACCGAAGTATTGGATTTTGATCAGACCATTGCGGAAGCGCTAAAGTTTGCCGATCAAAATAAAGAGACATTGATCCTCATAACTGCAGATCATGAAACAGGAGGGCTATCGTTGATTGATGGCGATATACAAACCGGATATGTGCACGGCAGCTTTAGTACCAATGATCATACTGGCATTATGGTACCAGTGTTTGCGTACGGTCCGGGGGCTGAGGTGTTTAAAGGAATTCATCAAAACACAGAGCTTTACCATTTGCTCATGGAACTATTTCTAATCAAATAGTAAACTCAAAAACTCCTTCGAGGTAATAAATCTCGGACCGACCCTACCTTTTTTAAGAAAACTATCACTGAATTAATTTCTGAGCGCATCATCATCGAGGCTAAACGCGAATTGTACCTCACCAAAAAAACAGTCAAAGAAATTGCGTACGAATTGGGCTATGAAGATGAACATTACTTTAGCCGTTTCTTCCGTACCAATGCCGATGTATCTCCTCAGGTATATCGGGAAACGGTTGGGTTTGCGAGAGGTGTGGCGGCAGAAGATTAATTAAACTGACTGTATTTCTTTATTTCAATCAGGCGCTTGTATAGGTGCGGGTGTGTCAAGAGTTTTTCGCTCAGCCATGTCCAAAAGCCTTCATTGTGCTTTGCACTCTCTATGTGCTTTTCAATATTCATCTTCGCATATATTTCCTTGCCCAGAGTCAATATCAATATTCCTTCGATGCTACCTTTTGGTGAGAAGTGGTATCCGACACGATCACATGTATACTCACAACCACGTGAATAAGCCAAACTTAGCAACGGAACGATTCGTGAAGGAAATAGATACTTTCCTTTGCTCAGATGCTTTTGCTTAATATGACATAACTCATGAGCGGTGACATAACTTAACACATCAAAACTTCCCTGAAGAGTAGTCTCCACGACTTCTGAATAGATCATCAAGACATGGCCTCGGGAATATTTCGTAACGAACGAATTAAAATGGCCGTGGGCAATGAAAATTTCTGGAACCTTGACCTTTAATTTCGCAGACTGTGCTTCTACGATGGAATAAATTTCAGGGAATTGATCTTTCGTGACCTGCGTAGAGTTACCTTTAATAAGGGTCTGTAAAATAAACTGTGTCAGTTAATAATTGTAGTAATAATAACTGATGTTGGAATGTGGTCAACTCCCAA
>JAJTHV010000244.1 GCA_021300095.1 Flammeovirgaceae bacterium
AATCCTTGTAAGTATCCAACGAATCGATCAGATGCACCACATGATCGTACACATCGCGGTAGTAGCGAATGTTAGCCGGTTCAATAAAACCGCTTTCGTCTTTAATCAACTTGCTCATGGCATCGCGCAGAGGGTATAATGCTTTGCGCAGATAGATGAGTTCCTTCTTTAACTTCTGAATGTTCTTAAACTGCTGCTCGATGGAGTTTTGATAAATATCTTCTTCAATCGTTTCTATTTTTTGCCCAATGGCATCGAGCACCGAGTAATAATTATCAACTATAATGTCGATGAGGCGATACAATAAATAATCGGCTTTTTTCTTGCGTACACGTCCTTGATCGAGCCGAATACGTTCCCGCAGATTACCGAATAAGTCTCCTTCTTTCTCTTGAAAAGAAAGCAGATAATCTTTCCCCAGCACAAAACTGATTTGCTCGTAATCAATACTGTCTTCTTCAATACGGTAGAGCATTTTCAGCGTAAAGAAAAGATAGTCATCAAATTCTTCCACCTTGGGCTGGTGATCGGTGGTAATATCTTCTACCAAGAGCGTGTGCAAGCAAAAATGATCAGCAATTTTCTGTACAATATCTTTATCATCGAGCACATCCAGATTTACCCAATTGACGTGCCTGGGTTTTATGTTAGCGATTAATTCGCTGATGGGTAAATCTTCGTGTTTTGAATATTCTGATTCATTGTATTGAATCAATTCCAAAATCACCTTGCTCTCTCTGGGGTGTGGTGTGTCGTTGACAGGTGTTAAGCTTTTCTTTCGCGCCATTTTTTATAGACTTTTCATTACCAACAAATGGTGCAAGTTGGATAATTTAATGCCGGCTGCATCAAACCGTTCTTTAATGGACTTATTCAAATCGCATTTAATATCAAATCCATCGGTCGGATTATTGGCCCATACATATGCTCTTAACTGAATGCCTGAATCTAAGAAAGTCATTACCCGTACCATTACACTGTGTTCACCTCTTTCTTTTTCCGTTTCGTTTCGGTTATCAATATAATAGCGGTGGTTGATGGCTTCCTCCTGAATGATGGCAATGGCCTGATCCAAGTTCGTGTCCAATGCCACCGCCAGTTCTACGAACATACATGTCTTTTCATCGATAATGGTCGAGTTGATGATGGTTTCGTTACTGATCACCGCGTTGGGAATAATTACTCTGCGGTTTTCAAAATCTTTGATGGTGGTATGCCGCAGGTTGATGTCTTCTACATCGCCTGTATAAAGCTGTCCGATCTTAATGCGGTCGCCCACGCTGAAAGGTTTAAAAATCACTAAAAAGAAACCACTGACAATATTCGAAAAGGCAGCCTGTGAGGCAAAACCCACGATGGCGGCAAGTACACCGGCACCGGTTAATAAGGTGGTTCCAACCGTACGCAACGAGGGGATGGATCTGAAAATAATTACCGTGGCGATGAACAAAAGAATAAAGTCCACGGCATTCTTAAAGAAGTTGTAGCGGGTAGGGTCTACCTTTAGTTTTTTGGCGGCACCCCGGATAAATCGCCCCACGACAAATCGGAGAATGCGAGAAATAATGAAAACAATCACCAACACGGTGATAATGAACAAGAACTGCTCCCAACGTTTATCTACCAGCATCATAAACCCGAAAATAGTAAATAGTACCTACTTTGCCGATTGCCTGCGGGTTTTTAGCCCATCGCAATTTGAGCGGCTTCAAGTTAAGCCCTTTTTTAAAATCATTGCTCGTTCTCTTACATAAAAGCCGAGGTTGGCAGCGCTTCCTGAAATTCGATGGAATCGCAATTAAAATAAGTGGCATTCATTACCCACAATCTACTATTGACTAATATTGCATCAATGTCTTCGTCTTTAGACAAAATAAAAGCTCCGGTGGCCCGGGAAATGGACGAGTTCGAACACAAGTTTCGGGCTTCCATGAAAACGCGTGTCTTGTTATTAGACAAGATCATGAACTACATTGTGAAGCGCAAAGGCAAGCAAATGAGGCCTTTGTTTGTCTTTTTAAGTGCCGGCACGTGCGGCACCATCAATGAATCTACATTCCGGGGTGCATCTTTAATAGAATTAGTACATACCGCCAGTTTGGTGCACGATGATGTAGTGGATAATTCAAACTACAGACGCGGTTTCTTCTCGGTCAATGCGCTTTGGAAAAACAAGATAGCCGTTTTGGTAGGCGATTTCCTCCTCACCCGTGGTTTGTTTTTAGCCTTGGAGCACAAAGACTACGATTTACTTTCCATCTGTACAGATGCCGTAAAGGAAATGAGCGAAGGCGAATTGATGCAAATGGAAAAAGCCAGGCGCCTCGATATTACGGAAGACATTTATTATGAAATCATCCGCCAGAAAACAGCTTCCTTGATCGCTTCTTGCTGTTCGATCGGTGCCAGTTCGGTCGGTTCATCCAAAGAGCAGGTAGAAAAGATGAAGTTATTTGGCCAAAAGGTGGGCATGGCCTTTCAAATCAAAGACGATTTATTTGATTTTGGCGATGAAGAAATCGGTAAACCACTCGGCATCGACATCAAAGAAAAGAAAATGACGTTGCCATTGATTTATGCTTTGTCGCAAGCCAGTTGGTTGGAAAAGAGAAAAATCATTGGCATTGTGAAGAACGAGAGTGAGAAACCGAAGAAAGTGCAAGAGGTAATTGCGTTCGTGAAAAAATCAGGAGGCATTGAATATGCTAAAAAAGCAATGGATCGATACTATCAGGATGCACTGACCTTACTTTCTGAATTTCCTGAATCAACGTATCGTAATTCGCTGCGCGAACTGGTGCAGTTTACAATTGAGCGCAGAAACTAACTCGCTAATTTTACTTTCGAACGACCAGCCTCCAGAATGGCGTAATCTTTTACGCTTTGAAATAAAGTAGAATCCAGATTTTCAGAAGCAGGACCTGTTTGGGTTGGAATAAAACTTCCATCACTTTCCCACCACTTTTTAGCATTGTCTTTAGCAGAAGCTTTGTCAATTTCAAAGTAGCTGATGATGGAGTCGGAAATGATCCACGGCTTAGCAATACCGGCATATTTTTCAAAAATCATATTGCGCATTTGTGTGCCGCTGGGCTGATTGTTGAAATGCGAAATGGTGTATGACATGGTTTCGGGCTCGGTCATAATCATGTCCCAATAACGCTTGGAAGTCACTACCTGAGCGGTAGTTAATAAATATCCGAATCCTTTCTCGATGGGTTCCTTCGTAATTTGGCAAGATGCCTTGAATTCTTTCTTTTTTTTGCCGAAGAGGGTATCAAACAATGCCATAGATTCCTTTTTTTACTGTATTAGATACTCTCAAACGGTCAAATAGTTGCACAATTCACTCATTTAATTCGATGGTTCACGCGGTTTTGCTGGCGTGGCACCCTTTGCAGGTTGTGTTTTCTTCAGTTTTTCAAAGCGCTCGTGCTTCGTGAAAAAATCATCCAACTGCTTCACTGGCAGCTTTTTAGCGATGATTTTCTTCTTATCATCCAAGATATAGATGGTAGGAGTGGTTTCCGAATGATAATACTTCGAGTAATGCTCTTTCATGTAGGTGCGCGGCCCGTTCACAGTAATCCATGGAGTTTTAAACTCGTTGATGAACTTCTTCATCTTGGCAATACTGGTGTCGGAAGAGACAGCAAACACCTCGAAATTGTATTTGGCTTTACTCTTATTATAGAACTCCACCAACTTGGGAGTTTCTTCACGGCAATGCCCGCAGTCCGGATCAAAAATGAAAAGAATAGTATACTTGTTTTTGATGTCGTACATCGAGCGGGGCTGAAGGTTTTGATCTTGCATGATCAGATTAGCGCCCACGCGACCAATCATACTGATCCGGATTTTATCCGCATAGTCTTTCAGACTCTTCTTGATGGAGGCATTGGCCCAATAATCCATTTCACCGGAAGCATAATATTTATCATAGAGGCGTACAAACACTTCATCGAGCCCCATGATCTCTGGCGCCTGGTACATCACCATTAAGCTATAGCCCAGATACTTATAGGTTTCTTTATTCTTTTTGGCCTTATTCATCATGCTGGTAATGGCGTTCATGATGGTGTCAGGAGCAGGCACAAACAACTTATCCAGATATTCTTTTACTTTTTCCTGATAGAACGGACGCGGTAAACGAACCATTGCATCATCACCCAAATCCAGATGGTCAAAGAAGTGTTCACGATAATATCTTAACTGAAAGGTAGAATCGATGGAGCCATCAGCATTTTTGGGAGGAGCCGGCACATCAATGGTGCGGGTTACATTCAGCAATCGAGCCGTAACCGTAGTAGGATTTTTCTCAATCAACTGCTTTTGGTAATTCATTACCTTTTCGTTGAGTTTAGCAAAAGCTTCGCGGGCTTCTTTCTTCTGATCATCTTTCAGCGTGCTGTCTTTCAATGTTTTGATGATCGGTTCGGCTTCACCGCTTTGTGCACCAATGAATTGCAGATTCTCAAAAAACAGTTGATTATCCAGATCACCTTTGATGGTGAGGTTTTTGATGTATTCATCGATTTGCAGGTAGTTGCTGGCACTAGTCTCCATGGAAAAGAATTGATCTTTGCCAACCACAAAGTCGAATAACTTATTCTTGGCTAGCACGAGGTAATAAGCGCCTTCCGGCAAGGCAGTTTTGCCATCAAAGTAAAAAACTCCGCCCTTTACCTGTGCGGTATCGCGAATCACATTCGTTTCACCAAAGAAGCTACCCAAATAGACTGTGGTGTCTTTCCAGCTTTTAATTTTAAAATCAATGCGATAGCCATTTTGTGAAAAAGAGGCGATGGCACATCCTAAAAACACGAATAATAAACTGACACGTTTCATTAGCTGATGATTTGTTTTTACACGAATTACAAAGTTGCTCATTATCTAAGGATCAAACAACGGCAATTTATAGGCCAAATTACAATTAGGTAAACTTCTCAACTTTTAAACTATTTTTGCGCCACTAAAATGTCACTTGTCATTTCCCATCTTACCAAGCAATACGGCCAGCAACTGGCGGTGAAGGATATTTCCTTTTCAATTGAGAAGGGGGAAATTGTAGGTTTTTTAGGTCCGAATGGAGCCGGCAAGTCAACCACCATGAAAATTGCTACTACCTACTTGCCGCCTACCGAAGGAACGGTGCAGGTGAATGGATTTGATGTGGTAAAACAACCGATGGAAGTGCGCAAAATCATTGGCTACTTGCCCGAGCACAATCCATTGTATCTGGATATGTATGTGCACGAATACTTGTCTTTTGTATGTGGCGTGTATGGTATTTCGGGCACCGAACGAAAACAACGGGTGGCGGAGATGATTGAATTGTGTGGACTCACCAAAGAACAGAACAAAAAAATAGAATCGCTGAGCAAAGGATACCGGCAGCGGGTAGGATTGGCGCAAGCTTTGATTCATAACCCCAGCGTACTGATTTTAGATGAACCCACTTCAGGTTTAGATCCGAATCAGATTATTGAAATACGAAAGTTGATTAAACAAATCAGCAGCAATAAAACGGTTATTCTTTCCACACACATCATGCAGGAAGTGGAGGCCTTGTGCGATCGCGTGATTGTGATTCGTCAGGGAGAGATTGTGGCCGATGACAGTTTGAAAAACTTGTTATCTCAGCGAGATGGTGTCAAGATATTGTTGGTAGAGTGGGAGGGAGTGATTGCTGAGGAAGATTTACAAGCAGTAGTGGGGGTACACTCTGTTACCCAAATGGGTAAATCGTTCCGAATTGTGACCGATGCCAATGAAAATGTGCGCGCAGAATTGTTTCGCCTTTCGGCAGAAAAGAAATTATCCTTATTGTCGTTGCGCGAGGAAGAAAGCAACCTGGAAGAAATATTTCGTTCACTTACTTCATCTGAAACGGTAGCATGATCCGCGTTTTCTATAAAGAGTTTAATGGATTTTTGCATTCGCTGATTGCCTATTTGGTGATTGGTGTTTTTCTCACCGCCATGGGCTTGCTCACTTGGATTTTTCCGGATACTTCCGTGCTCGATTATGGTTTTGCCGATTTAGATACATTGTTTTCCATGGGGCCGTATGTGTTCATCTTTTTGATTCCTGCCATCACCATGAAAAGTTTTGCGGAAGAAAAGAAACTCGGTACGTTGGAACTACTCCTTACCAAGCCACTCACCGATTGGGATGTGGTGATAGGAAAATATTTAGCTGCTTTTGCATTGGTATTGGTGGCACTGTTTCCTACCGTGATTTATTATTTTTCTGTTTCTAGATTGGGAAATCCGGTAGGTAATATTGACTCCGCTTCCGTAGCTGGTTCGTATGTAGGGCTTGCGTTGCTGGCTTCTATCTTTTGTTCCATCGGTATTCTCACTTCTACGTTTTCGAATAATCAGATTGTGTCGTTCATTGTTTCTGCCTTTCTCTGCTTCTTTTTTTATACGGGCTTTGATTCGCTTTCTGCTTTTGCGACCGACTATGCGCTGGCGATTAAGCAAATTGGAATTCTGTATCACTACGAATCGTTGAGCAAAGGTTTGATTGACAGCCGCGATGTGATCTATGCGATTACGCTCACGGCCTTTTTCTTATTGACCACCAAAATTATTGTTGCGAGCAGACTATGGTAAATTGGCGCACCAGTAAAAAGATTGGCGATTTGCTCTTGTGGGCAAACGGGTTGGTATTGTTGGTGCTGATCAATGTACTTGCATCCACTCATTTCTTTCGGATTGATTTGACCGAAGAAAAACGCTATACCATCAAGCCACAGACGAAGGAAATGTTGGCGAATCTGGATGATGAAGTTTTTGTAGAAGTATTTTTAGAAGGAGATTTGAATCCGGGCTTTAAGCGTTTTCAAAAAGCCATTCGCGAAACGCTGGACGAATTTCGTATTTATTCGAATAATAAGATCAAATACACATTCACTGATCCTAATCAAGCCATTGGTGAAAAGGCACGCAATGAATTTATGAGTGATCTGGCAGCGAAAGGTATCAGCCCCATGAATGTGATCGAAACAAAAGACGGACAGCGGGTAGAGAAGTTTGTTTTTCCGGGCGCGTTGGTTTCTTACGGAGGTTTTGAAACAGGTGTGATGATGTTGAAAGGAAGTCGTGCGCAAGGATCACAAGAGGTGTTAAATCAATCCATCGAAAATGTAGAGTTTGAGTTGGCCAATGCCATCTACAAAATGGCCAATACAAATCGTAAAAAACTGGGTTGGGTAAAAGGACATGGCGAATTGGATAGTTTGCAAATGGCTAGTTTTAATGCTGCCTTGCTCGAACAATACGATGTTTTCAAAACAGACTTGTCAAAGAAGAAGTCATTTAATCATTACGATGCGTTGATCATTGCGAAACCATGCGCAGAGTTTTCAGAGAAAGAGAAGTATCATTTGGATCAATATCTGATGCGAGGAGGCAAAGCACTCTTGTTGTTGGATCGTTTGGATGCCAGCATGGACAGTGCTTCAAGTGAAAACTATTTTGCCTTTCCGTACAATCTCAATTTAGATGATCAATTATTTAAATATGGCGTGCGCATCAATCCTGATTTGATCCAAGATCGTGTTTCCGGCAAATATCCGATTGTGGTTGGCAATGCGGGCAATCGTCCTCAGATGATGCAACTCGATTGGCCTTTCTTTCCATTGCTCAATCAATATGCGGATCATCCCATTACCCGAAATATGGATGCAATTCAATCCAAATTTGTCAGCAGCATCGACACGGTAAAAGCGGTGAGCGTGAAGAAGACACCTTTAGTGTTTTCATCTGCGTATTCGAGAAAATTAACTGCTCCGGTAAAGGTGAGTGTTAATGATTTGCGGAGGCAATTGAAAGAAGAGAGTTTTGCTTCCGGAAAAATACCGGTGGCCTATTTGCTGGAAGGAACATTTACATCGGTGTATAAAAATCGCTTTGTACCGGAAGGTGTGGATTCCGCTAAATTTTTAGAACAAAGTGTGCCCACCAAGATTATTGTAATGGCTGATGGTGATATAGCCCGTAATGATATCAATCCAAGAGAGAACAAGCCGCAGCAATTGGGTTACGATCCATTTTCGCGCTACACATTTGCTAACCAGGATTTGTTGTTGAATATGGTTGCCTATCTGACGGATGAAAACGGATTGATCAAAACACGAAATAAAGAAGTGAAAATTCGCCCGTTGGATAAAGAGAAAATCCGCAACGAAAGAACCTACTGGCAATTGATCAATCTGGTATTGCCGTTAATAGTTTTGGTTGCGATGGGTTTGTTGTTGACGTATCTGCGTAAAGCACGCTATGCCCGATTTTAAGTATGCAAGAAAATAGAAACCTCTATCTGTTGATTTCATTGATAGCGCTGTCGCTGATCACGGCTTTTGTTTTAATCTGGAACGGCAGCGACTCAGCAGATATAGACAAATCACTTTTTAAAATTGCGGCTGAAAATAAAGTAAATAAAATTCAATTTGAATCAGCAAAAGGAAAAGTAGAACTCACCTTCAATGGTTCGAAATGGTTGGTGAATAACCAACAAGAAGCCGATGCGCAGATGGTAACGGTATTCTTCGCTTCGCTACTACAAGTTGAATCAAAGCGTGAGTTAACGGGAACATTTCGTGATTCCATTCAACAGCGATTAAAACAAACCGGCATTCAGGTAAAACTGTGGGAAGGGGATGTGATCGTAAAAGAAATGACAGTGGTGGGCAATGAGCAAAAGACCGAAACGTATTTTCAACTACCAGGAGAGGAGCCTTACTTTGTGACTATTCCCGGATATCGTGTGTATGTGGCTTCTATCTTTGAATTGACAGCCAACGAGTGGCGCGACAAACGCATCTTTAATTTCAATTGGCAAAATTTCAAATCATTGAAATCGCATTTGCCTGCGGATTCAGCACAAGACTTTACAGTTTCTTTAGGTGATGGATTGTTTGGTATTGAAGAAGTGGCGGTAACAGATACCACTAAATTAAGCCAATACCTTGAGTCAGTTTTTAATCTTCGGGCAGATCGTTTTTTAACAGCCGAAGAAATTCAGCAGGAAGATAGTTTACTCGCAGCCAAACCCATCTTGGTACTCACTATTCAAGATATTGCAAAACACCAGTTGCGGCTGTCGGTGATGGGAAATAGTAAGAAGAGTGGAGGTCTGATTGCGACCATCAATCAGGAGCCGATTATGCTTCAACCGAGGCGATTCGAGCCTCTATTTCGGAAGCGATCTTACTTCGTTCTTAAATAATCGCCAGTAAGTAGTTTTCGGCAGTTGAACGGAACTGGTAACTTTATATAAAGGTAGCTTGGCTTCGTTATAGTGATATAACTAAAAAAATCTGCTTATGAAAACGTTAAAAATTCTCCCTCTCTTTTTGGTGATGTGCCTATTGTTCTCATTTGCTCCTGTTGATGAGAAGCCGCAAGTCGATGATTTGAAGTGTTTGCAGCAAACGGTTGGAATTTCACCGAGTACTGGATCCAGCAATTCCGGGATCATTACGATTTATCAGAATCAAACGGTAACACTTTACACGACCTCTATTTGCGCTGCCACCAGCTATACTTGGACCATTGATCCAGGCGCTGCTTCCCGTTCAACTCCCACCAACTCCATTACAATAACCGGAGGCGACTTTTTGTGGTATCCTTCAGGTGGTTGCGAAGAGTTTAATTCGCATATTGTGAACGGTGTGTTCTACGCTACCTTAACAGTACAAACCAGTATCTCAGATCCGTTTACAGTTCAAATTGCTATTCCGGGGGTCGGACAATGTACCTATCCGGAATGGCCGCCTTTGGAATTACCTCAT
>JAJTHV010000033.1 GCA_021300095.1 Flammeovirgaceae bacterium
CCCATTGAAAAAGCCAAAGCGCTTGGCGCGATGGCATTGTTTGGTGAAAAGTACGGAGAGTTTGTTCGCGTAATTACGTTTGACCCTGCCTTTTCGGTGGAGTTGTGCGGAGGCACGCACGTAAAAGCAACCGGACAAATTGGTTTGTTGAAGATTGTTTCAGAGAGCTCCGTTGCTGCCGGTGTGCGAAGAATTGAAGCCGTAACTGCGGATGGTGCTTTTGAATACCTCAACGGATTTTATAATCAGTTGGAACAAATCAAATCGCAATTGAAGAATCCGAAAGATGTGGTAGCTTCCGTCCAAACTTTAGCCGAAGAAAAACAAGCGCTAGAAAAAAAACTGGAGATCATCTATCAACAACAAGCCAATCAGATAAAAGATGTGCTGGCCGCGAAGGTGGTGAAAAGTAATGGGCATTCTCTCATCATCGAGCGTGTGTCGGTGCCAACAGCTGATGGGTTGAAAAACATTGCATACGCCTTGCGTAATCAGTTTGACGATTTGATTTTGGTGTTAGCTGCGGATATCGAAGGCAAACCTCAGGTGGCGGTGATGCTCGGAGAAAAAGTGGAGGCTGCGAAAAAATTCCATGCCGGCAATATGGTGAAAGAATTGGCCAAAGAAATTGATGGAGGCGGAGGCGGGCAACCTTTCTTTGCGACAGCCGGTGGAAAGAAGCTTGAAGGATTAGAGAATGTGATTGTGAAAGCCAACGAATTGGTTAAATAGTGAGCGGCAGCGAAAAATATCGTTTGGTTATTGGACTGGAGGTACACGCGCAATTGCTTACCTCCAGCAAAATATTCAATGCTGATGAAGCTGCTTATGGCGGTGCGCCAAATACACATGTAGGAGTGATCACATTGGCGCATCCAGGCACTTTGCCAAAACTGAACAAACACACAGTTGAGTTAGCCGCACGGATGGGGCTGGCTTGTAACTCGCGCATTTCGTCTTTTCAGATTTTTGACCGCAAAAATTATTTCTATCCTGATCTCCCGAAAGGCTATCAACTCACGCAAGATCGCACACCCATTTGTGTAGGTGGTTTTATCACCATTCGCAACAAAGAAGGCATAGAAAAAAAGATTGTACTCAACCGCATTCATTTGGAAGAAGATGCCGGAAAATCCATCCACATCGAAAATGAACTCGATACACTTTTGGATTTTAATCGTTCCGGTGTTCCGCTCATTGAAATCGTGACCGAACCTGTGATAGAATCTTCCGAAGATGCCGGAGCACTGATGACTGAAATCAGAAAGCTGGTGCGTTACCTTTCTATCTGCGATGGAAACATGGAAGAAGGTTCTTTACGTTGCGATGCAAACGTCTCCGTGATGTTGAAAGACGCCAAAGAACTGGGAAAGAAGGTGGAAGTAAAAAATATGAATTCCATTCGCAATGTGCAACGCGCCATCGATCATGAATTCGAGCGGCAGGTTGAATTGCTGGAACAAAGTAAATCAGTGATTTCAGAAACACGCACCTTCAATGCCAATGATGGAAAAACGTATAGTATGCGTACCAAAGAGGAATTGAACGACTACCGTTACTTTCCCGATCCGGACGTAAGCCCGTTACAAATTTCTGAAGAGTGGCTGACTGAGATAAAAAACGCGATGCCACTTCTGCCACAACAACTTTATCAAAAATTCATTACCGAATATCACCTTCCAACCTACGATGCGCAGGTAATCACCGACACGAAAGAGATGGCCATCTACTTTGAATCGGTTTGTCAACGCACACAGAACTTTAAAGCAGTCTCTAATTGGTTGATGGGTCCCATCAAATCCTACCTCAATGAGACAGGTATTGAGATAAGCGAATTTCAACTTCCACACCAGGCATTGGCCGAATTGATTGCACTGATCGATCAGGGCAAACTTAATTTTGCCATTGCATCCCAACAGTTGTTTCCCGAGGCCATGAAGCAACCGATGAAAAGTATGAATGTGCTGGCTGCGGAACTAAATCTGATGCAAGAGAGTAATACAGATACCATTCTTTCAATTGTTCAAGAAGTGGTGAATGAATTTCCGGCCAAAGTAGCAGAGTATAAAAAAGGGAAGAAGGTAATTGTTACCATGTTTATGGGTGAGGTGATGAAGCGCAGCAAAGGAAAGGCAGATCCTAAACTCGCCACCGATTTGATTATTCAGGAATTAGCTAAATAAATTAAAATGAAGTCATCTATGATACTGTGGATTAATGTTTTGCTGACTGGGTTCCTATTCAACTGCAGCCCCGCTACGAAGGAAGAAGCGAAAGATGGTGGTTGGGATATTGTGCTTTCCGGTAAAGTAGGATTCCCACAACAAGGTGAAATTTATATACAAGAAATTCGGCAAGATGGAAAAGCGAAGCGCGATACGATCACGCTGCGAAAAGATTATTCATTTGCCAAACGGCTGCACTTAACCGAAGCTGGATTTTATAATGTGAATTTTTACAACCGCCAGTCCGTCAACATTATGCTCTACCAGTCAAATGTTGAGTTGAATGTGGATGGCAACACTCCGCAAGGGTTTGTACAAATCAAAGGATCTCCCGACCATGATTTGATCAGTCAGGTGCAAATGATGATGAACCAATCACAGGGCGGACCAGAGATGATGGCATTGCAAGCCGAATTTGAAAAAGCGGTAGCAGCCAATGACAATCAGAAAGTAGCCATGTTGCAAAATAAAGCGATGACTTTGGTTGAAAATGGTAAAGCCCAGCTAGTAACATTATTGAAGCAACAACCTGCATCATTGGCTTTATTCAACATTTTACAAGACCCCAACTTGGTGGATAAAGATAAGCATGCTGATTTATTTGTATTGTCAGCTGATAAATTTCAGAAAGAATGGCCTACATCGCCTTTCACTAAAGAGTTGGTGGCCATGACCGAGAAGATCAAAATTACAGCTGTTGGGCAACTGGCTCCTGAAATCGCTTTGCCAAATCCAGCGGGTCAGGTTGTAAAGTTGTCATCCTTGCGAGGCAAATATGTCCTCATCGATTTCTGGGCGAAGTGGTGCGGACCTTGCCGTAAAGAAAATCCCAATGTAGTGCGCGCTTACCATCGCTTCAAGAGCAAAGGCTTTGAAGTGTATGGTGTTTCGTTAGACCGCAGTAAACAAGATTGGATGCAAGCCATTCAAGAGGATGGACTGGTGTGGACGCATGTTTCAGATTTGCAATATTTCAATTCACAAGCAGCACGCGATTACAATATTCAAGCTATTCCGTTTTCAATTCTACTCGATAAAGACGGAA
>JAJTHV010000258.1 GCA_021300095.1 Flammeovirgaceae bacterium
GATCTTCTAAAAAATAGTAAAATAATGAGATTTTCCCACATCCAAGAGTTTTCTATCATTTTGGCGGAATGTCTCTAAAATGACACCAAGCCCCAATTCTTAAAACCTTTTGTCTAATTTAGGGTATTAAAGGTAAATTCAATCTAAAATTGCAAGTAAATGAAACAGCTACCCATAGTTTTCCTGATTTCCATACAGTTTATCATGCTCTCAGCCTGTGCCCAGAAGGCTGAAAAGAAAGAACCGGAGAAAAGTCCTTTTGGCACAGTAAAAAAGACCGCAGCCGAATGGAAAGCACAATTGACCCCCATCCAATATGAAGTTTTGCGTGAAAAAGGTACAGAACGTGCCTTCTCCGGCAAATACTGGGACAACCATGAAACAGGAATCTACTACTGTGCGGGCTGTCATTTAGAGCTGTTCCACTCAGATACGAAATTTGAATCAGGTACCGGATGGCCCAGCTTTTACCAACCTATTAAGGAGGGTGTAGTGCGCGTAGGCACCGATACCAGCTATGGCATGGTGCGCGATGAAGTGGACTGCAGCCGCTGTGGCGGACATTTAGGGCACGTTTTCCCCGATGGCCCAAAACCAACAGGTTTGCGCTACTGTATGAACTCCGCCTCGCTCACCTTCGAGAAAGCCACCAAGAAATAGTACATACTTATCCATAAATAAAGCCAGTGGAAACCCATTGGCTTTTTTTTGTATCTTTTCGTAAACCCTAATCTTATGTGCAGACTCCTCGCATACAAAGGCACACCCATCATCATGGATGAGTTGCTGTATCAACCCAAAAATTCATTGGTCAACCAAAGTATCAATGCACGCGAAATTGAAGAGCCATTGAATGGAGATGGATTTGGCGTGGGTTGGTATGCCCCCGAAATCAATCAGGAACCGATCACGTATGTGTCGGTGAACCCCGCGTGGAGCAATCGCAACCTGCGCAATCTGGCACCGAAGATTAAGACCGATTGCATGATAGCGCACGTGCGTGCCGCCAGCGTGGGCGATGTGTCGGAATCGAATTGCCATCCCTTCCAATACAAAAACATTTTAATGGCTCACAATGGTGGTGTGGAAGAGTTTGGGAAGATCAAACGAAAGCTGCGCGCTCTCTTAACCGATGAGCTATACAATTGGATCAAAGGCCAAACGGACTCGGAACATATTTTCGCGTTGCTCTTAACCAACTTGTTTCAGTATCACAAAACGGTAAACCCGGAAGCCGTAGTGGATGCCTTTGAGCGAACCTTCCGCACATTGAAAGTGCTGATGGAAGAAAACGGAATTAAAGAACCTGCTTATCTCAACATGGTGTTTACCAACGGCTTGTTTATCGTGGCTACGCGCTACGTTAGCGACCCGAAAGAAGAACCGCTTACTATGTATCACTCGGAAGGCAGCCGCTACGTGGTGGAAAATGGCACCACGCGGTTGGAAGCCCCACAAGATGATGACAATGCCGTGTTGGTGGTTTCTGAAAAACTCACCGATGATAAAGACTGGACCATGCTTCCACCCAATCATTTGGTGATTGTAGAATCTTCTCTCAACGTGCGAATACGACCCATTGCCAATTAAGTTGAGAGGCTGCTAAATCCTTCTTACTTTTACCAAAATTTGATCAAGTGACATACGACATCATTGTAGTGGGCGGAGGTATTGTTGGATTAGCTACAGCTCTGCAACTCAAAAAAGAAAAACCGAATCTTTCTATTCTTGTCTTAGAGAAAGAGAATGAATTAGCCAAACACCAAACGGGCAACAACAGTGGTGTAATCCATTCGGGCATTTATTACAAGCCGGGAAGTTTAAAGGCTACTAACTGCTTACGCGGATACGATTTGCTGCTGCAATTCTGTAAGGAAAACGAAGTGCCGTTTGAACTGTGTGGCAAGATCATCGTGGCGACTGATGAGCCGGAGATCAAATTGCTAAACAACCTGTTTGAGCGTGGACAACAAAATGGTTTGCAAAACCTCAAGCGCCTCACCAAAGAACAATTGAAAGAACACGAACCACACGTTACCGGACTGGAAGGAATCTTCGTTCCCCAAACCGGCATTGTGGATTATAAAATAGTGGCGGAGAAATACGGTGAAGTTTTGCGCCAGCAAGGAGTTGCCATTCAACTGGGCGAAAAGGTTATCAACATACACAAAGAAGAAAAACAAGTAACCGTAGAAACCAGTCAAACAACCTACACCGCTCAGTTGGTCATCAATTGTGCCGGTTTGTATTCCGATAAAGTGGCACGGATGACGGTAGAAGATTTGAATGTTAAAATCATTCCGTTCCGTGGCGAATACTTCAAACTGCGAAAAGAAAAAGAATACCTCGTCAAAAATCTGATCTATCCGGTGCCCGATCCGAACTTTCCATTCTTAGGCGTACACTTTACCCGAATGGCGAAAGGTGGCGTAGAGGCAGGACCTAATGCCGTGCTCGCCTTCCAACGCGAAGGGTACAAGAAATCACAAATCAATTTGGGTGAACTGGCCGAAACATTGGCTTGGCCCGGCTTTCAAAAAGTAGCCGCCAAATACTGGCGCACCGGCATGGGCGAAATGTATCGTTCTTTTTCAAAGGCTGCCTTTACCAAAGCACTTCAAAAACTAATCCCTGAAATTCAGGAGAGTGATTTAGTAGAAGGGGGCGCAGGTGTTCGTGCGCAAGCATGTGATCGCACCGGTGGCTTAGTAGACGACTTTTTGATTTTGGAAGACAAGCAAGTGATCAATGTGTGTAATGCGCCATCACCTGCGGCTACTTCATCGCTGGCCATCGGAGAAACGGTGAGCAAATTAGCGCTCAATCGGTGGTGAGAATATGCGGAAGGCTAAGCCTGTCTGTATACCCCACACCGATACCGACTCATAGTATTGTTGGTAGACTCCGCCAATCGTGAGATACGTATTCCAGTAACCTCTCGAAGCGAGCCGATATTCGAAGTGAGCGCCCAATTCTCTGCGCGGAATGATACCGGTGGTAAAATCTTGCGCGAGGCGGTATTCCAGATTGGCTCCCAAGTGCTTTTGTCCGCTTTGAAAAAAAACGCCATAGGTCGATTCAAAAAAAGACTCTTGTCCACCAAAGTTTTCTTTCATGAAACCTCCGCCAATCCGCCCGATGACGTGGCGTGTGGTGACTATATTCAATTGCAGAATCTGCCAATCGATGGTTGTAAGATCTTCGTTGCCGGTGATCTTTTCTTCTAACAAATAATTGATTCGAAAGTCGGTGGAGAAAAGTCCCCAGTTTCCACGGATGCGCGGGTTCATGAGGTAATACCGCGAAGGCTGAACAGCAGCCTGGGCAATCACGTCCAGCGAAACGATGTATTCATTCTCAGCCCGTTTGCTCAGCTTATGTTGTTGCCATACTCCAATTTCGCTTAGGCTACTAATAAAGATGTCCACAAAGAAACCTCCTCCGGAACCACCACGGCTTTCGCTTCCTCCCCCACCCGATTTGGAATTGGATGAGGAGGCATTCTTAATATCTCCCACCTGTGCCAGCGATGTGGTGGCCATAAAAAGGCAAAAAAGGGGAATGATGCATCGCATAGCTCAATTCTTGATTGATAACCATACGAAACTTATGAAACTTGGTTACATGAAGCAAATTAGCTTTCCTTGCGCAGCACTTGTAAAGGAGGCGTGGAAATGACCTCGCGCGAATTAAACCAGCCGATAAACACCGTTAGAAATACCACCGATGAAGAGATGATCGCTAACTCCAGATAGTTTACGGCAAACTCTACTTCAAAAAAGAATCGTGTCAACACCCATCCGCCTCCCAGCGACAAGATCATTCCCGTAAGGGCTGAAAAAATGCCGAGATACCCGTACTCAATTAATGTGATGCGCATGATTTGTGAGGTCCGCGCTCCGATGGTACGCAGCAGCACGTTTTCTTTCATGCGCACAAACTTGGAGTTGACAACCGCTCCGGCTAATACAACCAGTCCGGTTACAATACTGAATAAAGCCAGGAAGCGAACCACTAAACCAATCTTTCCAAAAAGTTCAGAAACAGTGCTTAAAATCAAACGCAAGTCGATCAACGACACATTTGAAAAATCTCTCACGAGCGCCTGTTGAAATCTTGATGCCACTTGCGGGTCATTTACTTGGGTGGCGGCCACATAAATCTGAGGCGCATTCTCCAATACTCCGGTAGGGAACACAAACAAAAAGTTAGGCGGATCTTTCGGCCAGTTGATCTCGCGAATGCCGGCCACTTTTACTTTTACAAATACACCTTGCACATCAAACACCAGGCTGTCGCCTAATTTTACACGAAGTGTTTCGTGCATGCCTTTCGAGATCGTAACAAACACGGAATCCTTTTTTCCTTTTTGGAATGTTTGGAGCTTACCTTCTACCAACTCTTCCGATCCGGTGAGGCTATCGCGATACGTAACCCGGTATTCGCGCGTCAGTGCCCACTCCGGAATTTTGGTGGTGTCCTTTTGTATTTCTTCTACCGATCTTCCATTCACTTCTTTCAACCGACAAGTAATAATCGGCACTACTTGATTTACCGGAAGATGATGCTCTTTAATTAACTGAACAACGCCATCTTTTTGACTGGGTTGGATATCAAACAAAATCGTGTTGGATTGATTTTTGTTTCCGGTAAACTCCACCTGATTCAACAAACTGTTTTGAATGATGTTAAGTGTTGAAATGATGAAGGCACCTAACCCAATCGCTACCATCAATACACGTGTTTGGTTGTTGGGGCGAAACAAATTGGAGAGCGCATGCCGCCAAAGAAACGAAGCCCTTACGGGGAAACATTTTCGCGCAATCCACAGCAAAGCAGTTGCCACCAGCGACAAACATCCTAAGGCAACGCCCAATCCCACCGTAAAAAGGCTTCCGGAAATAAAACTGGAAGTCTGATACGAAGCCGCGAGAATCGGGAAGAGAATGATAAGTGCCCAGGCCAGCCATCTGGCTTTTGATTTTACTTTCACCTGGTCAAAATCCGCACGCAACACGGTGAGTGGCGGAACAAACCGCACCGCCAGCAACGGCAGCAATGTAAACAAAACTGAAACGAGTGCTCCGAGAAGTATTCCCTCTGCAATAGCGCGATAAGAGATCGCAAAGTTCAATTCAAGCGGAATGTATTCTTTAAATGCGTAAGGAATAATCTGATGAATGCCCACGCCCACCGCAGCACCCAGCAAACTACCGGCTACACCCAACACAAAAATCTGAATGAAGTAAATATTAAACGCCTGCCATCCCGATGAGCCAATGCATCGCAAGATCGCCACTTCATCTCTTTTTTCGCGCGCATAAATATGGACTGAACTCGCTACACCGATGCAACCCAGAATGAGTGCAACAAATGCGAGCATCGAGAAAAACTGATAGACGGATTTAAATACCTGACCCAAGCCTTCTCTTCGTGCCTCCACGGTTTCATAACCGAAACCCCACTTCTTCGAGAGTGGTTTTACTTTTTCAATCAGCGCTTTGGTCTGCGCTTCCGAATTAGTTTTAATATAAATGCTGTAGCCTACGCGGCTTCCATACTGTACGAGGCCGGTAGAGTCGAGTGCGGAAAGTGAAATATAAACAGCCGGAGCCAGCGTAGAAGTGAGTCCACCGCCACCCGGAATTTTTTGCACTACTCCAGCTACCTTAAACATTTTGTTTCCAATCTTGATGGAATCTTCCGAACTCACCTGGTATTGAGATGCCAGCGATTCATCGAGCATGGCAAATCGGCCGGTCTTTACAAGCTCATATGCATTCGCAGGTTGAGTAACGAGCGCACCATAAAAAGGAAAATCGCCTTGCAGGGCCGTTAATTTTACGAGCCGCGACTGCTGCGTATTCATAAACATCACCATCGA
>JAJTHV010000231.1 GCA_021300095.1 Flammeovirgaceae bacterium
CAAAAAGTCTTCATCGTTTGAGTAGATTTCTTTTTCCTCATTCATATAATGATAAGTCAGCCCCTTTAATTCCGACAATCGTAATGTTTGCAGAAAAGTGAGAAAGCGATCATACGACTCTCCAAATCGTGAATCAGGCAGAGGTAGTACTTTGCCCAGTTCATGTCTTTTTTGATAATCATATAGTTGATAGAGACATTTTCCAACCATGGCATGCAAATAGGCATTTTGAGGGAATTGCTCAAGAAGCATCAACGAGTTATGCATCGCTCGTCCATAATTCTTTAGATGATATTGCGATTCGATTCGTTCGAATTGGCTGAGCAGCACGATTTCAGCAGGCTTTCCTAAAACCAAATTTTTGGAGTTGATCGCAGTTGATTTTACCATCTGCCGTTGAATAGCTTTGATTCTAAGATCGCAACTTGGATGTGTGCGAAGGCTATCCGGGATTTCTTTATCGCGGTTATTCCAGATGATTTGAGAATCGTACGCAACCCAACTTTCCTTAAATGGATAATTCGAAAAGTTAAAATGCTTCTTTAGATTAATCGGCATAATCCTTCGATCGACATCCAAACTATCTAAAATCTCTAATGTGCGTATTGGCGCATTTAAATCATTTGATACATTGCGGAAGTAAATGAACGCTAGCGAATCGGCTTCAAACTCTTTTTCTCTGCCATGTTTTGAAACGGAGATGCCCAAAGAACTTACTAATTTTACATAGCGGGTATATTGCCCATATTCACTTCTGTTTATGGCGCGCAACTCTTTTTTGAACTCTTTGCTATTATATAACTGAGCAATTGATTGGATTTTTTCATTCGAATGATTGGTATGATAATGAGCCAATTCGTGACATAATACAAAAGCGATCTGTGATTCCGTTTCGAGATGACATAAGAGTCCGAGCGTGAACGCGATAGTGCCCTCTCCAAAACTGATAGCATTGCTAGCACTGCTTCGGTGTGCGAATACAGTGGTTTCTTTAGGAAGCTGCGGGTTGGCTTCATAAATTTTTGCTAATACATCTTGTAGATATCCTGTAAATCGTGGATCGAGTATAAAGTAGTCATCATTAAAATTTTCAATGACATATCCTGCTCGTTCCGTTAACAATTCCTTCATCGATACGGCCACTTTGCCTCGAAAGTTCGCAGCTTTCAGCAGGTCTGTGCTAAGGCGTGTTTTGATTTGTTCGGAATAGAAGTACGGAATCGTGTCTTGGATAGGAGCCGCGAGGTAGTTGCTAGCAAATTGCGCTTTAGTGGAAAAGCAAATGCATATCAGTATATAAAAATAGGGTTTTACGAAACACGCCATCTGAATGATCCTCCATCAACTTAATAAATAGTGCCTTTGGCACTTAATAATGGCCTAAAAATAATAAATCCTGAGTTGTGTGTCCTCAGGATTTAGAATTTTATCTGGTACGACTATAATCTTTCGATAACAATCGCAGATGCACCGCCACCGCCATTACAAATTCCTGCTACGCCAATCGTGGCATTGTTTTGTTTCAACACACTGGCTAATGTAATGGTAATACGCGCACCGGATGCTCCCAGCGGATGTCCTAAGGCTACGGCTCCTCCGTTTACATTCACTTTCGATGGATCGATTTCTAATAACTTGTTGTTGGCAATGGCTACAGCCGAGAAGGCTTCGTTGATTTCGTAAAAGCCTACATCGCCTTTTTCTACTCCGGCCATCTTCATGGCTTTCGGAATGGCGAGCGAAGGAGCTGTGGTAAACCACATCGGGTCGTGTGCGGCATCAGCAAATCCTCTGATCTTCGCAATAGGAGTGATGCCCAATTCTTTTGCTTTCTCTTTGCTCATCAGGATAACCGCAGCTGCTCCATCGTTAATAGTGGATGCATTCGCAGCGGTTACGGTTCCTTCTTTGGTAAACACCGGTTTCAATCCGGGGATCTTATCAAAATTTACATTCTTGTATTCTTCATCTTCGCCAAAGAGCGTTACATCGCCTTTCTTCCCAATTAATTCCACCGGCACCACTTCATCTTTGAATTTACCAGCAGCCCATGCCGCAGCTGAAAGTTTGTAGGAGTTGATCGCGTAGTTGTCCTGGTCTTGTCGAGTGATATTCATTTCTTTCGCAGTGTTATCAGCACACACGCCCATCGCACAGTGATTGTACACATCGGTCAACCCATCATAAGTCAACCCATCCAGTAATTCGCCATTACCATATTTAAATCCGTAACGTGCTTTCAACAAATAGTAGGGGATATTGCTCATGCTCTCCATACCACCTGCCAACACTACATCATTTTGACCGAGCATGATGGACTGCGCACCCAACATGATGGCTTTCATTCCGCTGGCGCAAACTTTATTGACCAGCGTGCAAGGAATGTTGTAGCCTAAACCAGCAGCAACGGCAACCTGAGTAGCCGGAGCTTGCTGAAGACCCGCAGAAATCACATTTCCGAAGTATACTTCCTGGATGTGCTTGGCATCCAGATTGATTTTTTTGAGCGCACCCTTCACGGCTGTAGCGCCTAATTGAACGGCTGTTTGCGAGGCGAGGCTTCCGCCAAAACTGCCGATGGGTGTGCGAACCGCAGCAACAATATATACTTCCTTCATAAAATGAGTTTTTAGGATTGATTTTCGGATCGCAAGTTAACGGTTTTTGTTCAGAAAAGGAGGATTGCAACGGTTTGCATTGGTTTTTGTTATTTCACGGAAAAGAACCTAAGCTTTGCCTCCTTGCGCCTTCAAATTCAAAGGCTAATCAAACAACTCCTTCTTCTTCACATTGGTCAAAAACTCTTCGTCCAGTAAAGTTTGTGCACACGCTGCGGCATGGGTTAGTTCGTAACGGAAGAAGAATTTCATCGTCACAACCTTACCTTCATAAAATGACTGACTTTGGTTTTTAAAGTTGCCTGCATCGATGTTGCGTTGAGCTACGATTGCTTGCTTCAGCCACTGCCACGCGATCACCACATAACTCAGTTGTTCCATGAACACAGTAGCATCGGCTAAGTAGCGATCGATGCTGGTAGGAGCGAAGGTGCTGAGTTGCGCCAGTACCTGTTGGATCCGTGTCCACTCTGTTTCTAATTGCTTCGCATTTTTTTTCAGTGCGCTTAGCTGACTTGCTGATTGAATAGCAGCCTGAATCTGTTCACCTAAAATGGCCAACGCTTTTCCTTTCTCCATCACTACTTTTCTTCCCAGCAAGTCGATGGATTGAATACCGGTGGTACCTTCGTACAGCGACATGATTTTCAAATCGCGATAATGTTGTTGCACGGGAAAGTCCATGGTGAAACCATACCCACCTAAAGTTTGTATGGCCAGCGATGCCGAGCGACTCCCTTGTTCGGAAGAATACGTTTTCACAATAGGCGTGAGGAGTTCAAGTAATAGCAGACTGTTCTTTTTCGCTTCGCCTTCGGTGCCGTGTACCAAATCCGATAATCGATTACACTCCATCACCAAGGAGAGCGCTCCTTCGGCAATGGCTTTCTGTGTCAGCAACATGCGTTGCACATCCGGGTGGTTGATGATGAGTGTAGGTGGCTTTAATGGATCTTTTTCGCTGGCCAATCTTCCTTGCGGACGCTCGCTGGTGTATTGCAAGGAAGCCTGATAAGCAGCCATCGCCACAGATGCTGCATCGAGCCCAACGCTGATACGTGCTTCGTTCATCATTTGGAACATGTAGGGCAAGCCTTTGTGTGGTTCGCCCACGAGCCAACCTTTGCATTCATCTTTGTCGCCAAACACTAAGTGCGTGGTGCAATAGCCGCGTTGTCCCATCTTTTGAAAATCTCCGGCACAGAACACATCATTGGGTGTAAGCGTACCATCTTTCTCCGGCCAGAATTTAGGAATGATGAAAAGCGAAATGCCTTTCACTCCGGCAGGTGCGCCTTCAATACGTGCGAGTGTTAAGTGCACAAAGTTCGAACACGCTTCGTGCTGGCCGCCTGAGATGAATATTTTTTGCCCTTTGATTTTGTAGAAGCCATCGCCCATCGGTTTTGCGCTGGTTGTGATGTCGGTGAGTGAACTTCCAGCTTGCGGTTCGGTGAGCGCCATTGTTCCCTGCCATTTGCCGGCAAAGATGTTGGGCACGAATGTGTTGATTTGCTCTTGTGTGCCGAAGCTGGTGATCAAAGCTGCCGAACCAGCCGACAAGCTGAAGTATCCCTGGCAACTATTGTTGGCCGCCATGAATATGTGTTGAGCTGCGTTGAAGATCATCATGGGAAGTTGCATGCCACCGTGGTCGAACGAGGCGCCACCGCCAATCCAACCATTTTCGGCTGCCTGATGGATAATAGTTTTTAGTTGCGGATGCGTCTTCACGCCACCATTACCATCGTAGAGTGCGGGTTGAGCGTCCATTTCCTTGAAGTAAGGAGCCATGTCGCGGTCGGCCAGCAGCTTGGCTGCTTCAATCATCATCCAGGCTTCTTCCCAATTGAGGTGCGCAAAGCGCGGCAATGAAAAAATATCGGTTACCTGATGTACTTCCTGAAGAAGAAATTTATTGTGTTCGATGCTGGTGTAGCGGCTCATGGTGGTTGCTGGTTACTAGTTTCTGGTTGCTGGTTTCCTGATATTCGAATATAAAAAAAGAATTACAAATTTCATGTGAGCTGTTCACGAATCTATCCTGCCACTAAGACACCAAGGCACTAAGTTTTTCCTGGACAATTGTCAATTGCTCATTTGTTAATTGTCAACTTTTATGTGATCTGTTCGTGAATCTATTCTGCCACTAAGACACCAAGGCACTAAGTTTTACTTATACAATTGCCAATTGCCCATTTGTCTTCCGATAGCTATCGGAATGTCAGCTGTCACGTGATCTGTTCTCGAATCCATTTTGCCACTAAGACACTAGGGCACTAAGTTTTCCCTGTACAATTGTCAATTGCCTGTTTGTTAACTGTCAATTGTTATGTGATCTGTTCGCGAATCCATTGGGATACGATTGGAGCGTGGGTGTGAACGATCAAATGGCCACCATTCCGAACAGAAAAATCGGCTTGGCGGAGTGGAAGGAGATGATCGCTGTCACCATGAATCTGAGAGATTGGTACTTGAACTGCTTCTTTTTTCCAAGTGACTATTTGATGCAATGCCCAACGAAGAAAGTGCGGATCAGTAGCTGACAGTATCAAACGAAGTAGTTTTTTATCATCCGAAAGTGTAAGTCCAAAAAACCAATCTGCAATGACATTTCCTTTTATCAACCAATTACTTGGTATCCACCGATAGACTGGCAAATAGCGAAGCATTCGAAAGTAAAATGGAATAGCATTTGAATCCCTAGCTGATGAAATCAAGATCACTTTCTCTGTTGCTACTTGCGTGGCTATCTCTTGCGCCACCATTCCTCCGAATGAAACGCCAATCAAAATAGGGTTTGGTGATTTGATTTGAGATGATAGTCGTTGCGCGTAACTCTTCATCGAATCCTCGGGCAGTGGCTTGATCCATTCAATGGAATGCACTTCATATCCGGTTAAATCCAACCGATCAAAGATTCTTTTGTCGGCACCTAATCCGCTAAGCAAGAAGATGGTTTTCAAGTGAAAGTTCGACTGTTGATTTTAGATTTTTGATTTTTGATTTACATGATTGTCAATTGCCCATTTGTCAACTGTCAACTGCTTTCTGCCTACTGCCTACTTTAATTAGTGCCTACCTCGCAGCTCCTCCATCAATCGTCAGACAAATTCCGCTCACGAAGGACGCTTCATCGGAAGCTAAATACAAATAACCATTGGCGATATCATCGGGCACGCCCCACTTGCCTACGGGTATGTGTGCGAGACTTTGTTTGCGTACTTCCTCGGGCATTGCATCGGTCATCGCGGTTTGGATGAAGCCGGGAGCGATGCAGTTGGCGGTAATGCCGAAGCGACCTAACTCCAGTGCCCACACTTTGGTCATGCCGATGATGGCAGACTTTGTTGCCACGTAGTTGGTTTGTCCGTAGTTGCCACGAATGGCCACGTTGGAAGAAGCCGAGACAATACGTCCGTAGTTCTGTTCTTTCATGATGGGAACTACCGCTTGCGTGCAGTTGAACACGCCCGTAAGGTTAACGGAGATCACATCATCCCATTCCTCTTTCGACATTTTTAAGAGTGTACGATCTTTGGTGATGCCAGCGTTGTTAATCAGAATGTCGATGCGACTAAAATGTTTTTTAGCTTCAGCGACTGCCGCGTTCACCGCTTCCTGATCGGCAACCGAAACTTTTTGAAAGAGTGCTGGCGCTCCATTGCTTATCAAATCATTAACTACTTGTTGTCCTTTGTCGGTGACATCCCACAGAATAATTTTTGCTCCTTCTTTGGCAAAACGTTTCGCAGTGGCGAGACCAATTCCATTGGCTCCTCCGGTGATTAATGCTACTTTATCTTTTAATCGCATGGCTTTTGCTGGTTACTTGTTACTAGTTTCTAGTTTCTTGTTTCTTGTTTCTGGATGCACGATTGTCAATTGCTCGTTTGTAAATTGTCAACTGATTCAAAACAGTGCTGTCAACAACTCACCTACATAAGCCGGTTTGGATTCTCCTTCGATTTCGATCACCGCTTCCATGATGAGTTTGATGCCGTTGTTGGGCATGTCTTCGGCTTGCATAATTTTTCCGGTCATGCGTATTCTGCTTCCGGACTTCACGGCCACCGGGAAACGCGCTTTGTTTAATCCGTAGTTGATAGACGTGGCTGCGCCTTCAATCTCAATCAATTCATAAAAGAATTTTGCAGCCAGCGACATCGTTAAATATCCATGTGCAATCGTTTTGCCTTCCGGCAGAAACTGTTTGGCACGCTCCACGTCTACGTGAATCCATTGCTGGTCTTGTGTCGCATCCGCGAAAGCGCTGATGGTTTCTTGCGTTACCGTAAACCAATCGGTGACACCCAGCGATTGCCCTACAAATTTCTTAATGTCTTTGAAATGAATGCGCAACGGCTTCGGAACAACCGATGATTTGACAGTTTCTACCGGTTTACTTTCTTTCGCTACGATTGGTTCTTCGATCCAATCGCCCACTTTCACGACCGCTTTGCCCACCACTTTGCGATCCATCAAATCTTGCAGCGCCTGCGGTGCTTCGGCCATCGAATAGATTTTATGAATATGCTGACGAATGGATCCGCTCTTCATCATACCGAGCAGTTCACCGAGATTTTGTAAACTTTGTTGCGGTTCGCGCTCCGCAAAGCTTCCCCAGAATACACCCATGATCGAACAACCTTTCAGCAAGGGAAGGTTAGCCGGAAACTGCGGTATCTCTCCGGTGGTAAATCCTACAACGAGGTAGCGACCTTTCCACGCGATGGATCGCAATGCCTGCTCGGCCAGCTTGCCGCCTACGGCATCGTAGATCACATCCACACCTTTCTCTTGTGTAATTTCTTTGAGTCGCGCACGCAAATCTTCTTTCGAATAATCGATGACATGTGTGGCTCCTTTTTCTTTGCAGATAGCAAGCTTCTCGGCTGTTGATGCCGCAGCAATCACAGTCGCGCCCATTACTTTGCCCAACTCCACCGCAGCTAAACCTACGCCACCTGCTGCACCCAGCACCAGCAAGGTTTCTCCTGCTTTCAGTTGTGCGCGATCTTTCAAAGCATGATACGAAGTGCCGTACGTGTAGAGGGTACACGCGCCATTAATATAATCCATGCCGGGTGGCATCGGGAAAACACGATTCGCTTTAACGATTACTTTTTCAGCGAAGCCGCCCCATCCGCACAGTGCCACAACGCGATCGCCCGCTTTGAGGTGCTTTACCTTCGCACCCACGCTTTCAATGATACCGGATACTTCGCCTCCGGGCGCGAACGGCAACTCGGGCTTGAATTGATATTTGTTTTGAATGATTAATAAATCGGGGAAGTTGACACCACAAGCTTTTACTTCAATACACACTTCACTTTCGCCCACAGGCGGCAGTGTGAGTTCATCTAATGCCAGTGAATTGGGTAGCCCAAAGTTTTTGCAGATAATTGCCTTCATAAGAATTTGTCGTACCCACAAGATACACTTTTGCGGGCAAAATTCTTACCAATCGGGCTTGCCTTTGTCTTTAGGTTTGGTGGCCTTGCGTTTGTTCTGTTGCAGGTATTGCACCTCCTGATTTTTCATCGCTTCGAGAATCATCTTGGCTTTCTCTTCGCTCATATTCATCTCTTTCAACTTTTCGCTGGATGGAGGCGGTTGCTTTTGTTCGTCTTTCTTTTTCTGTTCTTCTTCTTTCTCTTGCTGCTCTTTTTCCTTTTGCTCTTTTTCTTTCTCCTCTTTGCTCTTCTCTTTCTGATCTTTCTTTTCCTGATCCTTCTTTTCCTGATCCTTCTTGTCTTGATCTTTCTTCTCCTGATCTTTCTTTTCCTGATCTTTTTTCTCCTGATCTTTCTTGTCTTGATCCTTCTGGTCTTTCTTTTGATCCTTCTGATCTTTCTTCTGATCGTCTTTCTTATCCTGATCCTTCTTGTCTTTGTTCTTTTCGTCTTGCTTCTTTTTGTCTTCCAGCTTCTTCTTCACCACTTCGTAGTTGTAGCGCGCCTCATTGTTTTCAGGAGCGGCCTTGAGGGCCTGCTTAAAGTAGTTCAATGCTTCCTCCAGTTTTTCCTTGTTGTTGGCCATCACACCCAGTTGCTGATTGGCTACCGAACTGATCCGCTTATTCGCACTTTGAGTGAGTTGCTGATAGGCATTTTGGGCATGCGTAGTATCGTTCAGTTGAAAATAAGCATTCGCCAGATTGGCACGTACTTCCTCTTCATTCACGCCCAGCGAGTCGATGAGATAGGCGTACTTCTGCACAGCCGTTTTAAAGTCGCCCGATAAGTAGGCTTTTTTCGCTTCCGCTTTCGCGGAATTGATTTTACTGATCTTGCCCGGGTCGATGAGCAGGAGAGAACCAATCAAAAAAAGATAGACCGTCTTCATCATATTGTTACCGTTCGGATGCTCACTAAAATATCCAATACCAAAAGTACCAAAGCTGCCAACAGAAAATAAAAGTACTGGTTGGCCGATACATCTACCATGCGTGCATCGCGCAGTTCGCCTTCAATCTTGCCAATGGTGTTGATCAATCGGTTCACGTCATTGCGCGACTCGTTGATTTCAAAATACTGTCCATCGGTTTTGCTGGCCAATGCTTTTAACGAACCGGCATTCAGTTTTGATACAATGGTATTGCCGCGCTGATCGGTTTTATAGCCTCTTCCGGATTGAATCTGACTGCCGCGGGCGGTGCCAACTCCCAAAGTAAACAACTTAATATTATTATCTTCGACATCACGCGCCATCTCGTCTGTTTCTTCTCCAAAGTCTTCGCCATCGCTGATCAATACAATCACCTTTGACTTCTGTTCGGAGCTGGGACCTTCTTTTTGTTCGGTCAGTTTCTTCAACGCCATTTTGATGGGTGGACCAAAGTCCGTGCCGCTGCTGGGAACCAAACTCGTGTTCATGGTTTCGATAAAGAGGTTGAGGGCATTTTGATCGTAGGTGAG
>JAJTHV010000316.1 GCA_021300095.1 Flammeovirgaceae bacterium
GATTGCTGGCGAAGTGCTGCAAGTGAAAGGAGATGTGGAAGCACTCAAGAAACGCATGGTTGATCTAAACGAAAAGAAAAAGAGAGACAAAGCCAAATCCAACGGTTCTTCTTTCGAAGGAGTGGATATCAAATTCGAGGGAACGATTGATAGTCTTTACGTAAATGAAGCAGGTGAAGTGATTGCGGTAGTTGCCAGCAACGACAACTCCACAAACGGATCATCCAAAAAAGAAGAACGCAAAATCGATACGAAGAAAGGCGCGGACAATCGCATTACAGATGATTCGGGCAATGTGTATGTGGTGGGGAAAGATGGTACGATTGAAAAGATGGGTTCTACCGGAGCAAGTGGCACGAGTGCGGTGGCAGCTAATGTTAACTACCGGGTCGATTTTGAAAGTAGTAGCAATCAGGCGTATGGCTTTGATCAACAGCAACACTCCGAACACGAGCGCAACTACGAGAAATACGGACGCGATGGAAAAATCTACACCATACCGTGGAAATCCGTGGCCTCCGGCAGTAGGGATATAGTAATTGCGAAATCTACCGAGAGCCGTAAAGATTTTTCCAAAGAAGTGATTTACAAAACTGATAATGGACTGCTGCTACGCAAACCAGGCAATCAGGAAAACGAAGTACTACTCACCGTTGAAGGATTTGGCGAAAGCACCGAGCAAGTAACCGCCTACTACAAACGCAAAGATGCCGATGGCAAAGAGAAAGAAGTGATGGCAGGCAAGCTGAATCTCGTAAGCTATGACAAATTGGTAGAGCGCCTTGTCATTGTTTCCGTCAACAACACTGCTCCGAATATTAGCACTACCGAACTAACCGAATCACTCAATACCATTTTCGCACCTGCAGCAGTAGAATGGACGGTAGAGAGCCAGTCGATCACCGGCATCAACTACGACACCAATGGCAAGTCTGGTTTAGATGACGGCAGCTCGGGCTTGTTCAGCAACTACACCTCCGAGATGCGCACGGTGATCAACGCCTACAAAGACAAATATGACATTGCAAATAATACGTGGTACTTATTCTTAGTGCCGAATTCAGAGTCCGGCCGCACACAAGGCTTCATGCCGCGCAAGAAGCAAGCGGGCTTCATCTTCATGGAGCAGTTGGGCGAGGCCTCGCTAGCCAAAGTCATTGGGCACGAAATAGGTCATGGTGCCTTCCGCCTCGAGCACAGCTTCGACACCTACAACACCCTCGAAAAATACTCCACCGACAACCTGATGGACTACCAACCCAGCGGCATCACCCTCCACAAATACCAATGGGATTTGATTCATGATCCGGCAGCGGTGCTGGGGTTGTTTGAGGGGGATGAGGGGGGAGCGATGTATTATGATAACACAAGGATGCTCACTTTCTTAAAAACGATTCGTGAAAACAATGGAAAATTTGCAAGAATTTCGGATCCAGGGAAGGATGCATATCTAACTTTTAAGGATAAGGTGATGACTGAAAAAGATTTAAAAGATCAAAAGATAATTGACTTTATGTCAACACTGTCTATCTACAAATTTAGAGAGCCTAAGGATGAGATTATCACTTCATTTATTTCTCTAATTAACAGAAACAAGGGAGATGTGTGGTCAAAATTAATAGAAGCAAGAACGACACCTCAACCTCATGATGAAAGTCCTATTTTATTAGCTCGCATGATGAATGTCGAGGTGGATACAAAAGAAAAATTCACCCTGTCGATGAATGGATACTCATTAAGCGAAAAATCAATTACACTTTACGCCAAAGAGAGCGTGGAAGGGAACGATGTTAAATTAACATTCTTTAATGCACTATCAGCCACACCTGGAGTAATCAATCCTGAACCAAAAACGAGCACCATTAATATTCGAAAAGCTTTTGATATAACAGTTCATTCCAATAATGCCAACGCCTTTAAGGAATACATCAAACTAAGAGGGGCCATTAATATGATTGATGAAAATCCGGAAAGTGAAGAGATCATTATTGATGTAGTTCGTAAACGAAGCAATCAATTCATCACTATTGATGAATTAAGTATCCGAGGTACTAACATTAAAGGAGGAGCTCTTGAGTTAGCTAAAGGAACGGAAGCAGAAAGCAAAGCAACTTGTACTATTCAAAAGGCCGACTGCTACGAATGCAAACGAATACTTCCTGGAGAGTTTAATTTTGAAATAACCAACAGCGGTGGACAAGGCCATCATGTCTATAAAACAATTCGTCTTTTGAATACAAATGTAAATGGTAGTCAGCGAGATGGGATATTGATACATATGGGGGATGATATCTCTTGGACGCAAGGTTGTATTTTGGCTATGTATGATAATGAAATTGAAGAGATAATAAAAGCTGATAGAAATATCTCTTCTTGGCGTATGGGGTACGGAGCAAATATTGACGAAAGGAATGCAAGTCGGGCTTTTATCCTATCCTTGATTGAATTTATCGAAGAGAAGGAAAAAAGAATAGGCAAAAATCTGACGAAGAAAGTAGTTATCAAAGATGATACGAACGAGCAGGCACTGACGGTAAGCACAGTTGATTTTGACCTGATGCAAAAAGCGAACCGTTATTATTATATCAACAAAATATACGATAAGGCCGTGGTGCAATTTGGACTGTTTGCTCATAGGCTACAGGAAAAGGTAATTCAGGATAAATTGCAAACTAAACTAGACGAATACACAGAAAAGCTGATACCGACTCTCACGAAAGATAATTATAAGGAGAGTGAAGTGAAGGCCATGTACGAAGCAAAGTTGTCTGAATTGTATTCGACCTATGCTGGCGAGCTAACATTGGAGGCTTTGCAAATCAAAGTAAAAGAAAATATGAAAGAGTTCAGGGAAGCACTAAAGGCAAACTTTGAAATATTCATTGAGAAAGATATTCTAATGGCATTATTTGATGACAGGTTAGCCACCTTATTACAAAAAAACGTGATCAAATCCTCTAACCTTAAAGAGGATGGGGAAGTATTTAAGAAATTCTATACTAAGAATTTAACTATAAGCTTTTACACTAACGCAATGGCAAACTTAAAATCGAAAATGATTGAAACCGAAATGACCAAAATAACAAAAGCTATCGATAAATGAGATTTAGTATAAATTTATCAAGGTAAATAACATAAACATAGTAACCGTCTGGGAAGTAAGTTTCACCTAAAGCATTTATAAATTCTTCCTTAATCATCTCGTAATGCGGATTAGCATTATTTAGGAAACATATAAATGTTAATTTTATAAACTGTTCTCTATCATCTGTAAAATATTTTCCCGCTTTTTTATTCTCATTGAATTGGGTAATTAACTCGGGCTCAGTCATACTACATTTTTGCGGAATAAATTGTAGGGAAGATTTAACCTTCCAACCTTTGTCGTTGACAAAAGTGTACCGCAAAAAATTTAACCAGGAAGATTTCTCATAAAAAGGGTATGTTATGTCACCAAGAAATGCGAAAGTAAACCTACCCTCAACTGAAAATTCTAAATCCACTGCGAGCGGGTCTTTAGATGAAATAGAATAAGTCGGTACGACAAATAGGGAATCGTATTCACCTTTCATCGGATCTGTTTCATATCCGAGCTTCAATTGCATTGTGACCGACCTAAATAAAGTTTCATTCTTCTCTGCGTCCCTCACCTCAAAGTCTTTGATGGGCCTACCGGGCAAAGAATCATGGTATGCAAGAATGTATAGATGTAGTTTCTGTCCGCTTGGATAGTTCGCAACTATGGTATCAAGTGGGATTATTGCTGCAATCGATTCAATCTTATCTGTATTGCTTTTGATTGAAAGACTATCTGAGTTAGTTTGCTCAGAGGTCTTCTGCTCCTGTGGTGCGCATTTCCATAGAAATAGAACAACTAGGAAGAGATATACTGGCCTTCTTATCATACAGATGCGTTACTGATTACTTAGTAAATTTATGAAAAGAATTAGAGCCGTACTTATTATTTATTAGGCTCCAAATTTACCCAGCTAAATCAAAGGTTCCTTCAAACTGAAAATACAAAACTTATCGAAGGACAGCAATACTGGATTTACCCGACCGATCATTGAACAGAAGGCGGATGGAGGATTTCTCTGGAGATGCCGCTGTGATGATATTCTACCTCCACTTTTTTAGGACTGGCTCTTTGCTTGTCTATTTCAAACCCTCGCTACATTATCGACACCCGCGTTTCTTGAAACCCTTGCGTGAAGGATGGAAGTGGAAAGCCCCCGATATGCGAAAGGAAACTGGCGGGGCTTGAAACGGACAGCCTGACCCGAGTTTGCCTGCCGGAGCGGTAGCGGAGGCAGGCAGGCGAGGGGCACGCCCAAGAATGAATTACCGTAATTTCCTCAGTTGAGGCGAAAAACATCGTTCCACCGAATAAAATGGGGATGTTTTGAGAATTGACCAGAGAATTGATGCTGTAGGCTTGTTTTTAGCTAATAATGTCACTTCCAATTAATTACGTTACCTTTGCCCCTTAATTTTTACAAAAAAACATTTAATGAAATCATTTAACGAACTGGGACTTTCGGGGCAAGTGGTGGAAGCAATCCGCCAAATGGGCTTTGAAACTCCTACGCCCATTCAAGAACAAGCCATCCCGGTATTGTTGCAAGGAAACACTGACCTGGTAGGGTTAGCGCAGACAGGCACCGGAAAAACGGCCGCCTTTGGTTTGCCATTGATCGAACTGATCGATGAAAAGAACCGTACCACACAAGCGTTGATTTTAGCGCCTACGCGCGAACTCAGCGTGCAGATTACCAACGACCTCGAGAATTTTTCGAAGGCGGTAAAGGATCTGAACATCGTAACCGTTTATGGCGGTGCGAGTATCTCTGACCAAATCAGAAAAGTAAAAAAAGGAGCGCAGATAATCGTGGCTACTCCGGGCCGCCTGATCGACTTGATCGAGCGCAAGGTGGTGAGCTTGGGTACTATTAAATATGTAGTGCTGGATGAAGCCGATGAAATGTTGAACATGGGCTTTAAAGATGCCATCGATGAAATTTTGTCGGGCACTCCGGATGAAAAGAACGTGTGGCTCTTCTCAGCTACCATGCCACGCGAAGTGCGCGAGATTTCGAAGAACTACATGAGTAATCCGAAAGAGATTACGATGGGTGAGAACAGCCAGGGAAATGAAAACATCGATCACCAATATATTGTGGTGGACGAACGTGACAAATACATGGCGCTGAAGCGGATGGTGGACTACTCGACCGATATTTTCGGTGTGATTTTTTGTCGCACGAAAATTGACACGCAGCGTGTGGCCGAAAGTCTGATGAAGGATGGCTACAATGCCGATGCCTTGCACGGTGACTTAACACAAATGCAGCGCGACCGCGTGATGAAGAGTTTTAAAAACAAAACACTTCAGCTGTTGGTGGCTACGGATGTGGCGGCACGTGGTATTGACGTAAGTAACATTACGCACGTGATTCACATGAACATGCCGGATGAAATGGAATACTACACACACCGCAGTGGTCGTACCGCTCGTGCGGGAAAGAAAGGTATTTCGTTGGCGATTGTTTCGAAGAAGGAATTGGGTAAAATCAGCCAGATCGAGCGGACATTGAAACGCAGATTTACGAAAGCATTGATTCCAACTGGTGATGAAGTATGCCAACGGAAGCTTATGGAGCTGACGCACAAGATGCGCAACGTGGAGGTGAACGAAGAGGAGATTGACAGTTTCTTGCCGGAAGTATATCATGAGTTGCGCGATCTATCAAAAGAGGACATCATTAAACGTTTTGCTTCGATTGAGTTCAACCGTTTCTTGGCGTATTACCGCGATGCA
>JAJTHV010000417.1 GCA_021300095.1 Flammeovirgaceae bacterium
GCTTGTCCATAGATGCTCCATACATCCATTTGAACGTAGTGATTGGAAATGATCCCATTAGCCAAGTAAGTACTAGCTGAATCAAGCACTCCGATCGCCTCCTCATTGCGCCACTGCAACACATAAACCGAACCAATATTTTTATAAATGGTGGCGCGATCATGGATATCCAATTGGTCAAAATTTTGGAGACCGAGTCGATAGAAGTATAGGGCGGAATCATAGAAAGCCTGATCGCGGTAGCAATTGCCCAGCAATACCCAGTTATATACCTCACCCGAAAATCCATTTTTTACACTCACCTGATTGGAGAGGCGGTAGTAACGAATCGCTTCTTTGAACAATGATTTACTGGAATAGGCCAGCCCTACCATGGTGTAGCTATCCTTCAATCCTTTTGCATAATTGGCTTTTTGGGCCAACAAAAGTGCTTCATTGGCATAGGTAGATGCCAGACTATCATCAAAATCATAATATTGATAGGCCAATTGATTTAAGGCATCCACACGTTGTGGCACCGTCAATCCCGGATTTTGCAAAACCATTTTCAGGCTGTCCTTCGTATCGGGTTGTGCACACAAAGTGGTTGTGTGTAAGACCACAAGATAGAAAAGCCATTTATTCAGATTAAGCTTCATGGGGAGACCAGAACAAATTACGAAAACTAATGGAACTTACCATTGAACTCATTGCTAAAATGAGTGTTAATAATGAACTAAAAAAACTACTTTTATACGAATACCTGATATGAGCCGTTTCAGTCTAAAAAGTTGGTTATCGTTGTCCGACTTACAGCGCGAAAAAACAAAAGACTACCGGAACATTGTGATTATCCAAATCATCATCGTTTCGGCCGGCTTAATTCTATCTGAACCCGTTCTGAAGGACTCGCGAAGTGAGGCATCGAAGCTGATTATTTCCATTTTTTCCTTTTTTGCGGCTGTTTATGCGTTCCTTCAGTGGGATTTATTACGGAATTTTACCAAAAACCGGGCATTAATTACAGGCATATTGATAGCCCTTAGCATCACCATTTTCACCGGCATCCTTGGCGAATTTCCCTACTACCAAATCATCGAAATCAGCAACCGGCAAGCATACCTCCTCTTTCTTCACGGAGTTTTATTCCCCATTGAATTAACTGTCATTAGCTTTGCTGTGCGCGATTTGTTTTCCGGTGACTATCTTACACCCGACAAACTGTGGGGTGCCGCTTGTATATTTTTGATGATCGGCATTTCATTTGGAAGTTTATAAGATTTAATTTCTATTGCGGTACCCGGAAGCTTGGGTACCACTATTGAACTCGGATTTCCTAACTATGCAGAGTGTGTGACTTATAGCTTTAGCATTTTAGGTGGAATCGACTCCGGCCTGCAACCGAGTCGCTTAATCCGAAATATCAGTATCCTTGAAGCCGTTTGGGGTGGTTTGTATAGCATGTTAATTATTGGCAAGTTGCTGGGCTTACCGCGGAAAGAATCTTAAACTGAAAACAATTAAAACTATGAATAACAGTAAACTCCCGTTCATCATCCTTGGCATTATCGGCTTCTTTGTGTTGCTGGCACTGTCATCCAGTCTACTCTTCACTATCGAAGCAACAGAACGAGCAATCGTCTTCTACCCTTTCGGTAAAGGGCTTGATAAAACCGATGTCATCGGTCCCGGAACGCATTTGAAAGCACCTTGGAACGATGTTTATACCTACAAAGTAAATGAGACATCCTCCGATGAGAACATGGATGTGTTAGATAAAAATGGTTTGTCCATCCACGTGGACATTACGATTCGCTTCTACCCCATTCCTAATAAAATAGGCTTCATTCATGAACAGTTTACGAAAGATTATGTGAATGTTTTGGTTATTCCCGAAGTGAGATCTACCGTTCGACAAGTGATGGGGCGCTATACCGCTGAAGAAATCTACTCGACCAAGCGTGCCGAAGTTGAAACCGCCATTACCACCGAAACTGAAAAGATTCTGAATGTAAATAATGTGAAGGCCACTGCTGTGCTCATTCGTTCCATTGTTCTACCGGAGCAAATCAAGGCAGCTATTGAAAATAAATTGCAACAGCAACAAGAATCGCTTGCGTATCAATACCGCCTGGATAAAGAAAAAAGCGAAGCGGAAAGAAAGCGCATTGCCGCAGAAGGTGAATCGCGTGCAAATAATATCATTAATAATAGCTTAACGGACAAACTATTGAAAATGAGAGGCATAGAAGCCACGCTCGAGCTATCTAAATCCCCCAATACCAAAGTGATAGTGGTGGGTTCGGGCAAAGACGGCATGCCGCTAATCCTTGGCAACAACTAAATATGCAACACTATTTTTTTCTCATGAGTCTACCATTTATCTTTAAAACCAAAGCTTAAAACCAATTCGTATGGCGAAAACCGCAGATCTGATAATAGACGGAAAAACGTACAAACTTCCCATTGTAGAAGGCACCGAAAATGAAGTGGCTGTAGACATCAGCAATCTTTTAGAAGAAGCCGGTGTCATCACCCTCGACTTTGGCTACAAAAACACAGGAGCGACCAAAAGCGCCATTACCTTCTTAGATGGCGACAAAGGAATTTTGCGCCACCGTGGATATTCCATCGAAGATTTGGCCGCTAAATCTTCCTTTTTGGAAGTTGCCTACCTACTGATTTTTGGCGAACTACCCATGAAAGAACAATTGGATAAGTTCGCTGATGATATCAAGCGCCACACCATGGTGCATGAGGATATCAAAAAGATTTTGGATGGCTTCCCTTCATCCTCACATCCGATGGGTGTGTTGGCCTCCATGTTCTGCGCGCAAACTGCCTTCTACCCCGAATCATTAGATCCCAATCGCTCAGCCGAAGGTGTTTATTTAAGCATCGTTCGCTCATTGGCTAAAATGCCAACATTTGCTGCGTGGGCTTATAAAAACGCCATGGGCCATCCGGTAAATTATCCGGACAACTCACTCAATTACACAGCCCGCTTCCTGAAAATGCTCTATGCACTTCCTGCCGAGCAATACGAAGTGGATCCTGTAGTAGCCGATGCATTGGATAAGTTATTGATCCTTCATGCCGACCACGAACAAAACTGTTCAACATCTACAGTGCGTATTGTAGGTTCTTCCAAGGCCAGCATCTACTCTTCTATTTCTGCCGGTATCAATGCCTTGTGGGGACCCTTGCATGGTGGTGCCAACCAAGAAGTAATTTTGATGTTGGAAGCCATTCGTAAAGATGGCGGTGACACCGAAAAGTGGATTAACAAAGCAAAAGACAAAAACAGCGGCTTCCGCCTGATGGGCTTTGGACACCGTGTTTACAAGAACTTCGACCCTCGCGCCAAGATCATTAAGAAAACAGCCGATGATGTGTTAAACAAACTCGGAGTTAATGACCCGGTTCTGGATATCGCATTGAAGCTAGAAGAAGTTGCTTTGCGCGATCCTTACTTTATCGAACGCAAGTTGTATCCAAATGTAGACTTCTATTCAGGTATCATCTACCGTGCTTTAGGTATTCCAGTGGATATGTTTACCGTTATGTTTGCGATGGGTCGTTTGCCCGGATGGATCGCTCAGTGGAAAGAATTGCGCGAGAACAAAGAGCCAATTGGTCGTCCTCGTCAGATTTACACTGGTCAGAATTTGAGAGAATACGTTCCGATCGAAAAGAGATAAATATTTAAACGATGGATATTCAGGCGGAGAAGCTTCAATTAATTTCATGGCTTTCTTCACTTAACAATCCCGATATCATAAAGCAATTGGTTGCGATAAAAGAAAAGCAACCCGATTGGTGGGATGAAATAAGTGAGGATGAAAGAAGTGATATTAAAGAAGGCTTGGATCAGGCCGATCGTGGTTTTGTAGTTCCCCACCAACTTGTGATGGAGAAGTACAAACATGGAATACCAGATCGTTTGGACGCCTAAAGCAATAGCCGGATTTGACGAAGTAGTCAACTACCTCAAAATTCATTGGACTGACCGAGAACTCATCAACTTCATCGATCAAACCAATGAATTTTTGAGGCTGCTTCAAACCCATCCTCATTTGCTTCAGAAAACATCAAAATATAAAAACGTACATCGCGGGCCCCTCAATAAATTAACTCTTGTCACCTATCGGGTCAAAGAACGAAAGCGACAAATCGAAATTATCAATATCCGAGATGCACGAAGAAAACCAAACTAACTATGGCATTACTAGATGATTTTAACGCGGCAGTTGCGCAATCCAAAGAATTGACGAAACGCCCTTCCAATGAAGAACTGCTGGATTTATATGCTCTGTTCAAACAAGCTACCGATGGCGATGTAACAGGCGATCGCCCAGGTGGTTTTGATTTTAAAGGAATTGCCAAGTTCGATGCGTGGGCTTCTAAAAAAGGCATTTCTAAAGATCAGGCCATGACCGACTATGTTGCGTTGATGAGTAAACTGCGCGAAGCATACGCTTAGTCGCCTCACTGGTTCATTGTGCAAAATCTATGAATCTTTTTTACCTGCCCGGCATAGCCGATGGAATCCAATACCTTGATGCTGAAGAATCGCGGCATGCCGTGAAAGTACTGCGCATGGAGGCAGGTGATCCGATCACCCTCGCGGATGGAAAAGGAACGTGGTACTACTCAAGCATTAAAAATGCAGATGCCAAAAAATGCACGTTCGAGGTGCTCGAGAAAAAGCATTTCCCTAAGAGAGACTACTCCATTCATCTGGCCATTGCCCCTACCAAAAATGCCGACCGCATCGAATGGTTGGTGGAGAAAAACGTAGAGATGGGCATTGATGAAATCAGCTTTATGCAATGCCAGACTTCCGAGCGAAAAAACATCAATATCGAGCGGATTGAAAAGATTGCCATTAGCGCTATGAAGCAATCGCAACAGGCCTGGATGCCGGTGATCCATCCATTAAAACCCTTTCGGGAAATTATTCAATATCAAGCCGACCAAAAATTTATTGGGTATGTGGATGCCACCAATCCACATCACTTAAAAGCATTGGCCCAACCAAAAAGGAAGTATCTCATTCTGATTGGCCCGGAAGGTGATTTCTCCAACGAAGAGCTAGAATTAGCACAGAAAAACGGGTTTGAAAAAATCAGCCTCGGAACAAACCGCCTACGAACCGAAACAGCCGGAATGGTGGCGTGTCAGGTTTTGCACCTTATCAACAGCTAAGAAAAGAATCACTAAATTCGAGGCTTGAACATCCAATGCCATGTCAGCTTCCGAAGCGAAAGAGAAAATACAAGCACTCAGTGATCAGATCAATTATCACAACCATCTGTATTATAATCAAAACAGATCTGAGATTTCCGATTTTGAATTCGATCAACTGCTCCGAAGACTGATCGATCTCGAAAATCAGTTTCCTGAATCGAAGCAACCCGACTCCCCTACCCAACGCGTGGGTGGCACCATCACCAAAGAATTTGAAAATGTTGCGCATCAATATCCGATGCTCTCGTTGGGTAACACCTACTCTACCGAAGAGCTGCTGGAGTTTGACGCGCGTGTAGCCAAAGGCTTGGAAGGCGAATCCTACGAATATTTCTGCGAGCTAAAGTTCGATGGTGTTTCCATCAGTTTGATTTACGAAAACGGAATGCTGGTCAAAGGCATCACCCGCGGTGATGGTGTGCGAGGCGATAATGTAATTGCCAATGTAAAAACCATTCGCACCTTGCCATTGAAAGTGAATGCAACTACACCTGATCGCTTTGAAGTACGTGGTGAAGTTTTTCTTTCAAAAGAAGTATTCAAACAACTCAACAAAGAGCAAGAGGATGTTGGCGAAGAAACATACGCCAATGCACGCAACACAGCCTCTGGCACCTTAAAAATGCAAGACAGTGCTGAAGTAGCTAAGCGCAAATTAGATTGCTACCTCTACTATTTGTTAGGCGAAGAGCTTGATGTGGCCACGCATGAAGAAGCTATTCATCAATTGGAAAAGTGGGGATTTCAAGTTTCGCCCACGTATCAAAAATGTAGCTCCATCCAAGATGTGATCAACTACATAGCACAGTGGGAAAAGAAAAGAGCCGACCTTCCACTCGAAACGGATGGAGTGGTTATCAAAGTAAATAATCTCGGCCAACAGCAACGACTCGGTGCAACGGCCAAAGTACCACGATGGGCGATCTCATATAAATACAAAGCCGAAAGTATCAGCACACGACTCAATGGTATCACCTACCAAGTGGGAAGAACAGGAGCTGTTACTCCGGTTGCTGAGTTGGAACCTGTATTGCTAGCCGGAACCACTGTCAAGCGCGCTTCTTTACATAATGCCAATGAAATTGCTCGACTGGATTTACACTTGGGCGATTTTGTTTTTGTAGAAAAGGGAGGTGAAATAATTCCGAAAGTAACGGCTGTTGATCTGGCTAAACGAACTGCCTCATCAGAATCAATTATTTACATTACACATTGCCCGGAATGTGGCACGGAGTTGATCCGCAAAGAAGGCGAAGCGAATCACTATTGCCCGAATGATGTTGGTTGTCCACCACAAATCAAAGGTAAAGTGGAGCATTTCATTCAGCGCAAAGCAATGGATATTGATTCGCTGGGCGAGCAAACCATTCGTCAGTTATTTGATTTAGGATTGGTAAAAACACCGGCAGATCTCTATGATTTAAAAAAAGAAGATTTGCTGCGTCTGGATAAGGTAAAAGAGAAATCAGCTCAGAATATGTTGGCCGGGATTGAAGCTTCGAAGTCAGCACCATTCGAAGCCGTATTGTTCGCCATCGGCATTCGCTTTGTTGGAAAAACAGTAGCCGAAAAATTGGCCGGCTATTTCAAGAACATAGACAATCTAGCGAAAGCCACCTACGAGCAATTATTGGAAGCACCGGAAGTAGGTGAAAAAATTGCGGCCAGTGTGGTCCAATTCTTTCAGTCCGAAGAAAATCAACACGAGGTGCAGCGCCTGAAGGCGGCAGGTTTGCAAATGGAATCAAGTGAGCAGCAGCCGACCTTACTCAGCAATCAATTGGGCAATCACTCATTTGTGATTTCAGGTACCTTCGAAAATTATGAGCGCGACCAATTGACAGATATCATTCTTGCCAATGGGGGCCGCGTGCTTTCCGGTGTATCCGGAAAGTTGGATTATCTGCTAGCGGGCGAGAATATGGGGCCATCTAAATTGGAAAAAGCCCAAAAGCTGGGTGTAAAGATCATCAGTCTGGCAGAATTTGAACAAATGCTGAAGGGCTGACACTGAAGAACACCTGTTGAATTTGTAGTTATAAATAGTGAATTTGCCGCATGTTTAAAATGAATTTCCTGAAGATGCGCACCCGCTCGGCCTTGCGAAATAACAAGAGCCTGCGCGCGAGTATTCCTTATCCACAAGCCCAATCCATTGGAATCATTTTCACGGTGGAGGACAAACAGAAGCACGATGACATCAAAGTATTCATCCATCAATTAGAGCAGGATGGAAAAAAAGTAAAAGTGTTGGAGTTTCTTCCGAAGAAAAAAGAGAATTACGAATTTCTATTCGATTTTTTTACAATTGAAGATTTATCTTTTTGGGGTTCGATTCAATCAGAAGCAGCCACACGTTTCTCTGAAACTCCATTCGATTTCTTATTCAACATCGATACCACTACACATCCGCTGATTCTTGGGCTACTTGCCCGCAGTAAAGCACATTGCCGGGTGGGGAAATTTAATGAACCGGAGAGTCCCTATTTTGAATTCATGATTGAACAAAATGGTACTACCAAAGGTTTGATCGATACGATGTACAAATACACTAAGCAACTTCGCTAAGCATGATTCAATCTAAAAAACTATATGGCACAGGCGTGGCACTCGTAACGCCATTTCATGAAGATGGTCAAATCGATTTTGCTTCGTTAAAAAAGCTCTTGACGCACACGGCTAAAGGAGTTGATTATTATGTGGTAATGGGCACCACGGGCGAATCGGCTACGCTAACGAAGGAAGAAAAAAGCAGTGTATTAAAATTTGTCATCGCCCACAACGCTAAGAAATTGCCGATTGTCTATGGCATTGGTGGCAACAACACACAACATGTAATTGATGAAATCCGCTCAACCGATTTGAGTGGAGTGGATGCATTACTTTCGGTGAGCCCATACTACAACAAGCCCTCGCAGGAAGGCATCTACCAACATTTTGTAGCCGTTGCAAATGCTAGCCCACTTCCAATTATTCTTTACAACGTGCCGGGGCGAACGGCCTCGAATATGAGCGCAGCCACCACCTTGCGTCTGGCAAAACACAAAATGATTCTTGGAATCAAAGAGGCATCCGGAAATCTGGAGCAATGCCTACAAATTGCTAAAGAAAAGCCAACCGATTTTCTGTTGATTTCCGGTGACGACATGCTTACCCTTCCGATTTATTCCATTGGTGGCGAAGGCGTGATCTCGGTGTTGGCAAATGCGTATCCGGTGGTATTCAAAAAAATGAAGGAGCTTGCATTTACAGGCAATTACAAGAAAGCAAAAACAGAAGCTTTTAAACTCATTGAAATCAATAGCCCGATGTATGAAGAAGGGAATCCGGTAGGGCTGAAATATTTACTGCGAATTTTAAAAATCGGGAATGGTCAGGTGCGACTGCCATTGGTAAAGGCTTCCAACAGTTTGCAAAAGAAGATCGATCAGATCATTGCCAAAAAATAAAATCAAAAACCTGTGTAAAGCAAAAACCCGGTCTAGCCGGGTTTTTTATTTTGTGATTTTAGCATACTAATCGCCACCACCGCTTACTGTTACCTCATAGTTCGTAAACATAGAGGAGTAGTATTCACGGTTCATTCGGGCAATGTTTGTAATCTTAATTGATTTAGGGCACTCAGCTTCACAAGCTTTTGTATTCGTACATGCACCAAAGCCTTCCTCATCCATTTGTGCTACCATTTTTTCTACGCGCTCCTTACTCTCAGGCTGACCCTGAGGCAACAATGCATATTGCGATACTTTGGCACTCACAAACAACATGGCCGAAGCATTTTTACACGCAGCTACGCAGGCACCACAACCAATGCAAGCTGCGGCATCCATGGCTTCATCTGCAATTTTTTTAGCAATTGGAATTGCATTGCCATCCGGCACACCACCCGTATTCACTGAAACATAACCACCGGCTTGTTGAATTCTGTCAAATGCAGAACGGTCCACCACCAAATCCTTCACTACCGGAAAGGCAGCCGCACGCCAAGGTTCGATGGTAATCGTTTCACCATCCTTAAACGAACGCATGTGCAATTGACAAGTAGTAGTTTGCAATGGTCCATGCGGACGACCGTTAATATACAAACTACACATACCACAAATACCTTCGCGGCAATCGTGGTCAAAGTGAACAGGCTCCTCGCCTTTCTTCACTAGCCCTTCATTCAGTACATCCAGCATTTCCAAAAAAGACATGTCAGGCGACACGTGATCGTGAACGTATGTCTTGAATTCTCCTTTGCTGTTGTTATTTTTTTGTCTCCAGATTTTCAGTGTCAGTTTCATTTCTTTAGAGTTGATGGTTAATAGGATGTATTACCTCAATTAACTATTCCATTTTTTTATTTATAGCTTCTCTGTGTAGGCTTTACAAATTCGTATTCGAGTGCATCTTTGTGTAAAGCCTGCTGTTGACCTTCACCTGTATATTCCCACGCAGAAACATAGAAGAAGTCTTGGTCATTGCGCAACGCTTCTCCATCCACTTGTGATTCTTCTCGGAAATGTCCACCACAAGATTCCGTGCGATTCAATGCATCATCTACCATCAACTCGCCAAGCTCAATGAAATCGGCTACTCGGTTGGCTTTTTCCAACTCCATGTTCAACTCATTTCCGCTACCAAGCACATTCACGTTGGTCCAAAATTCTTTTTTAATATCCTGAATGATTTGTTTGGCTTTCTTGAGACCCGCTTCGCTGCGGCTCATTCCGCAATACTCCCACATGGTTAAGCCTAACTCACGATGCAACTGGTCAACCGTCTTCTTGCCCTTAATCGACAATAATTTTTCCTGCCGATCCGTCACAGATTTTATTGCCTCCGCAAATGCCGGGTGATTGGTATCCACTTTATCCTTCCATCCAATAGTAGCCAAATAATCACCGATGGTGTACGGAATTACAAAGTAACCATCGGCTAGACCTTGCATCAGAGCGCTGGCTCCAAGGCGATTCGCACCGTGATCACTAAAGTTACATTCGCCCAAAGCATATAAACCGGGAACGGTCGTCATCAAATTATAATCTACCCATAGTCCACCCATAGTATAGTGCACAGCCGGATAAATCATCATCGGCATCGTATATGGATCATCACCGGTGATCTGCTTATACATGTCGAACAAATTGCCGTATTTGGCTTCAATCACCGAACGGCCATCTCGCTTTATTGCATCTGCAAAATCCAAAAATACAGCAAGGCCTGTTGCTCCTACACCACGGCCTTCATCGCACACATACTTGGCGTTACGCGATGCCACATCACGCGGCACCAAGTTTCCAAACGATGGATATTTTCTTTCCAAGAAGTAATCGCGATCTGATTCAGAAATAGATGCCGCATCTTTTGCTTTGAACCCTTTTTTGGCTTCTTTGGGCACCCACACGCGGCCATCGTTACGCAACGACTCGGACATCAGCGTAAGCTTGGATTGATGATCCCCGGAAACGGGAATACAAGTTGGATGTATTTGTGTAAAACAGGGGTTTGCAAAAAATGCCCCCTTCTTGTGTGCACGCCACGCTGCGGTTACATTGCTACCTTTTGCATTGGTGGACAAGAAAAATACGTTTCCATATCCACCTGTGCAAAGCAATACTGCATGTGCACTGTGTGATTCGATTTTACCAGTCACTAAGTCGCGGGTGACAATACCTCTCGCTTTTCCATCTACCACCACCACATCCAACATTTCGGTGCGGTTGTACATTGTTACTTTGCCATTAGCGATTTGGCGATTGAGCGCTGAATAAGCACCTAATAATAATTGTTGTCCGGTTTGGCCACGGGCATAAAATGTTCTGGAAACCTGCGCACCACCAAAGGAACGGTTCGCCAAAGTTCCACCATATTCGCGTGCGAATGGTACACCTTGCGCCACACATTGATCGATAATGTTTACACTCACCTCGGCCAGACGATGCACATTGGCTTCGCGCGCCCGGTAGTCACCTCCCTTAATCGTATCATAAAACAAACGGTACACACTGTCACCATCGTTTTGATAATTTTTTGCTGCGTTAATTCCTCCTTGTGCAGCAATGGAGTGTGCACGTCTTGGGCTATCCTGAAAACAGAATGCCTTCACATTGTAACCTAATTCACCCAGTGATGCAGCGGCAGACGCTCCTGCTAATCCTGTACCCACCACAATGACATCGTATTTTCGTTTATTAGCCGGGTTAACCAATTTAAGGTTAAACTTATGCTTACTCCATTTTTCGGCTAATGAGCCTGCAGGAATTTTTGAATCAAGCGCCATATTAGTTTCTTGAAAATCTAGTAAAATGAATTAATTAACCCAATTGAAATACATCGCAATTGGCATTAAGGCAAACAAGAGCGGAACAACAATTGCGAAAGCTGTTCCTATAAAATGAATAATCGCGTTGTACCTCTGATGATTGAGGCCGAGCGTTTGGAACGCACTCCAGAAGCCATGCAATAAGTGCCATGCCAATGATATACAACCAAGAATATAAACTGCAACGATCAATGGATCGGCAAAAATATCCAACATCATCTGATACAGATTCAACTCTTCACCAGTAGCAAATTGATTGGCTCGGTTGGGAATCCAGAAGTGTGCTGTATGCAAGATCAAAAACAGAAGCAAGAGTGTTCCCAACAGACCCATGCTACGGCTGTACCATGTGCTGTTAGGAGCTGGAGCTACAACCTGATATCGAACAGGTCGGGAATCACGGTTTTTCTTCATGAGTAGGATTCCCTGAACGATGTGAATGAGAAATCCAGCCACCAAACCAATTTCGAGGGTTCGAATTACGGGGTTAGTACCCATGAAATGCCCCCAGTGCGAAAATGTAACGCCACCATCGTTTAAAAAGATCATGGCGTTTATCGCACAGTGAATGATCAAAAACGTGATAAGGAAAAGACCGGTAAGAGCCATGATCAATTTCTTACCGATTGTACTGGTTATTAGTTGTGAGAACCAATTCATATATGTTGGTCTGGTTTGAAAGTATTTATATAGGAAACCAAAAATACTCCGCAAAGTTTTACCAAACAATAATCTTTTCAAATAGCACCATTTGTTTGCCAATCCGTCAAACGAGCGACAACTAAACACGCTCTAAAATTAAACATCAGGCCACCAGGGCCTGATGTCTGCCTTAAGAGGCTTCGGGGAATACAATATCGATTATCAGCTTAGCTCAAACAGAACTACGATCAGGGCGATCGTTGCCACCATTGTAAGTAGAAACCATTCTTTTCTCACAAAGGTAATAATACTGCTAAGCACGGTTTTCATAAGAATTAAGTTGAACATGCCAGACTTATTGCGAAAGGCGTACCTAAATCTAATTGGTATTGATAATCAACAACTTACATATATTATGATTCCCAAAAAATCCATTTATTGGCCTTGAAATCCAGAATTGGGACAGGTTGGCTCATTGATGGTTAAGTTCTACTTTTACGTCCTTCAACCACTTCAGCATGTATTTGATTTTTGATACGGAAACCACAGGGCTTCCTAGGAATAAAAACGCACCTCTCACTGATTTTGAAAACTGGCCTCGCCTTGTGCAGCTAGCGTGGCAATTGCACGATGGCAAAGGCAAACTGATATCACAAAAAAACTTTATCATCAAACCGGATGGTTTTGATATTCCTTTCAAAGCCGAACAAGTTCACGGCATTTCCACGCAACGTGCTTTAGAAGAAGGACATGATTTGACAGAAGTCTTACGGCTATTCAATGTAGATGTCGGGAAAACCAAAGCGCTGGTAGGCCACAATATCGAATTTGATATCTCCATTATAGGTGCCGAACTGCTGCGCAATGAATTGAGTAGCGACTTGTTTATGTCGTTGCAAAAAATCGATACCGGCATTGCATCGACAGAATTTTGCCAATTGCCCGGTGGAATGGGCGGCAAGTTAAAAATGCCCCGCCTGCATGAGTTGTATGAAAAGCTTTTCGGGACCGACTTTGAAGATGCACACGATGCCGCGTATGATGTCGATGCAACTGCAAAGTCGTTTTTCGGGCTACTGCAGCGCAAAGTGGTCGAAACGGTAGATGGAACCATTGCCGCTGACATTCTTTATGAAGCCCCCAAGTTAGATGCCGGCAATTCTACCAAGCGTACCAAAGCAAAAGGTGTGGATTACAGTGAAGCCAATGAAATTGAGCTCACGGACAAGCCATTCTATCACTTGCATGTGCACTCGCAGTACTCTGTATTGCAAGCGGTGCCCGATGTAGCTGAGCTCATTGCCAAAGCCAAGGCTTCTCAAATGGATGCCATTGCCATGACCGACTTTGGCAATATGTATGGCGCATTCAAATTTGTGAGTGAAGCGCTTAAAAACAATATCAAACCAATTGTGGGGTGCGAATTCTTTATTTCTGAAGAGCGTAAAACACTTAAGTTCACTAAAGACAATCCGGATAAACGTTATCAACAAGTACTTCTCGCAAAAAACAAAACAGGCTATCAAAATTTAGCTAAGCTGAGTTCGCTCGGATTCATTGAAGGATTGTATGGCATTTATCCACGGATAGACAAAGCCTTGATTGCTCATTACAAGGAAGGAGTCATTGCCACTACCGGAAGTTTGGCTGGGGAAGTTCCCTATTTGATTTTACATGTGGGCGAGCGACAAGCCGAAGAAGCCTTCAAATGGTGGCATCAATTGTTTGGCGATGATTTTTATATTGAACTGAACCGACACAACATGCCCGAAGAAGATCGGGTAAACGAAACACTTCTCAAGTTTGCTAAAAAATACAACGTCAAGTATTTTGCTGCGAACGAGTGCTTCTATTTGGATAAAGAAGAGTCCAACGCGCACGATGTTTTATTGTGTATTAAAGAAGGCGAATTTCAATCTACACCGATCGGAACGGGTCGGGGCACACGTTACGGTTTGCCGAACAATCAGTTTTATTTCAAAACACAAGAGGAAATGAAAACTCTCTTCCGCGATTTGCCGGAAGCGATTGAAACAATCAGCGAGATTGTAGACAAAATTGAAAAGTACGAACTGAAGCGCAATGTATTGCTGCCAAAGTTTCAAATCCCAACCGAGTTTTCTACCGAAGATGAATATCTTCATTATCTCACTTACGA
>JAJTHV010000237.1 GCA_021300095.1 Flammeovirgaceae bacterium
CGTGGTAACACCGTAACTATGTTCCGGATAAAAATAATGAGCACAGTCGTCACTCCTACTGCATGCCATACATACAGTAGACGTACCGGTAACATTGTTTGACTGGTCTACGTAAGGCTTACCGTTGCACTGTTGAAGAAGCCGTTTGTTGAGACCTTCGATGACTCTCTTCGAAGCTCTTTTGCTGTTTCTTATCCTCGATGCTCCTCTCGTTTCTTCTGACTTCTTCTCCGTTCTGGAGACAACTGGTGTATGCCTTTCGGTATGTTTCATAAAAACCGGCAAAATCGGTACATAGACGCAACATCTACCCGTGCACGTGCTGCACGTGCTGTACTTTGACCGTTCAAACATTTTGGTGTGACAAGAGCACCATCATCTATAGAGGTAATAAACGGAGTACTAGCTGTAAATAATACTCGGTCCCATTAATCTGGCTCCTGTGGATCTGTGGTCAAATAACTAATGAGAGTGGATGGCCGTGAATGCGAGAGAAAAAAAAATGTTCTGTTGATGGCTACGTCAGTGCAGTAATAAATAATGTCAACTCGCCGATTCTATGCCTCTGAAGGACAGGAGCTGGTGTGCGAACATTCAATGCACGAAGATTCTGACTCACCATTCACAGTCGCCACAAACACCGATAAATACAAAATGGACAGAAGAAATAAACTGAAACATTTTCTTAAGAAGTCCTCGTAGTTAGTCAATGAGTAAGAAATGCGGCACTCATTGTGGAGCCTAGTTTAAGTGATTCGATGAGAATTTACTTTTTCAACCATTCACTGGTGTATCGACATGGTAATATTCCCTTTATTGCATGCGACTTCCTCTCTTTCACAACAAAATTGATAAACATTGGGTTCTATTAATGAGTAAACAATTGTGTTAAGTATTCCATTCCCTTGTTCGATGATAATAGCCCGCTTTCTCCAACATCGAAACTTGCGGACAAAGTTGTGTTTTCGTCTCTCTCCCGTGATGGAGTATTTTTTGTCTGCATTGCTTCTCACAAAATGAAAACCGTTTGAGAAAACTCAATAGAATTCTCGTGTGGTACATTTTTCACTTTTCATCATCACCATGAGCTGGGGCATCCCCGACGTCTTCATCCTCAACGGAGACATCCGTCAAGCCTTCCCTTTTTTGATCCCACTGGGAATCATTGGATTTTGGCGTTGGCTCCTTTTCGGCGTGCGTGTTCTCTTCTGGCTTTTGTATCGACCCATTCCACCAAAGAAGAACAACGATGGGTCCTCTGCCAACAAGTTCAAGTCGTCCGATGTAACCATCATTGTACCTACCATAGACAACGGCGAGGAGTTCTTGGAAGCTGCCAAGTACTGGAAGATCAACCGGCCGCACGAAATCATCATTGTCACCAGCGACAAAATGAAAAGCGAAATGGCCAAGACTTGTGACAGCATTGACCCAGATTTATTTCGAGTCTTATCCGTCCCCAAGCCGAACAAACGAGTGCAAATGTGCGTCGGAGTCAACGCTGCTACTACTCCTATTGTTGCTCTCTCGGACGACGATGCAATTTGGACCGAACAGTTTCTTGATTGGGCATTGGCCCCATTTGATGACGCTCGAATGGGTGGTGTCGGCACCAAACAGATCATGACCCCCGTCGAAGGATACCCAAGTTTTTGGGAGGTATGTTGTCAGTTACTTCGATAAACACTACTTGCAAAAAATGTGAACTCTCTCACACCTTACCGTCGTCGTTCTACTCTCCAACCACACCAAACGTGAAGGTGATTGCCGACTTTCGTTTGACGATGAGAATGATTGAAACCTCGGCCACTACCTTTATCGATGGCGGCATGTCCTGCATCAGTGGAAGAACGGCTATATATCGAACGGAGATTCTGACTGACCCGAAATTTCAACATGAATTCCAAAACGAGACTTGGCTTGGAAAGTATGGTTTGCATTCTGGTGACGACAAGTTCATCACCCGTTGGCTCGTCAAGAACCAATGGAACATGAGAATGCAAAATCACAAGGACTGCTGTTTGCAAACGACATTCAAAAACGATGTAAGTATGAAAACGATATGCCATCTCGTCGGACGTCGGTGGTTGAAGTACAATTTATCATTGTTGTTCTCAAAAAATGTTCCAACTGCACAGTCAAACTTCTTGAAACAGGTATTGAGATGGACCCCGAAACACTTGGAGGAGTGATATAAAATCGATCTTTTTGGAGCATAAAATCCTTTGGCGGCATCCTTATGTTGCCTTCAACATGCTCGACAAGTTTTTGAACCCGCTTCCGATGCTTTGGGGGCTTACCGTTGTCATCGTTAACCTATGTACTCAAGGTTCGGATGCGGTCTCTTATGTGCTGTTACCAGTGGCAGGGTGAGTCATCAGTAGACTTATCTATGCGTAGTGCAAAACACCATCATCTGATGGTCTCACATACCTTTCATTTCCTCCGCCCGCAGCTGGTTGTTGCTTTCTAGAACTCTCCGATTGATTCCTCATCTCCTTCGAGAGCCATCGCACGTACCGTATATTCCTTCCATGATCCTTTTCCAATACTACTTTGTGTTTGCGAAGGTGTATGCATTGTTTACACTCCACATCACTGATTGGGGAAGCAGACCCACTGTTGCCAAATCTAAGATCTCTTGTTGCAATGAAGAGATGGTTCCTCCCGCCACGATTCCACACATATCTTCGATAGTGACTCTTCAACAGGGCGACGACATTGAGCACCATAGAAATGGCAGTTCTTCTCACGTCTTTTCCACATGTCATCTTGACTTGTCGGAGAATGAGACCACCATCACGAAGGGGAAAAAATTTGTTCCGTGGTACCGTCGCCCTGCAGTTGTAATTGGCTCGGTAATACTCGGAATATTGATCACAGTTCTGGTCGAATTGGGGATTAGAGCAGCTCAACACAACGTTACGTATTGGGAGCTAACAGTGATTAACAGCCAGAAGTCGTTGACATCGGATCGTGCAACTGGTGTGGGCCTTTACGACAGGGTTGCGGAAAAATCGTTCATTACATATGCTGGTCCCAACATGGAC
>JAJTHV010000364.1 GCA_021300095.1 Flammeovirgaceae bacterium
CATCGCTACGCAAAACCCGATTGAGATGGATGGAACGTATCCGCTTCCTGCAGCACAGCTTGATCGTTTCAGCATGAAAATTTCATTTGGGTATGTTTCGGAAGAAGTAGAGTTTGATATTTATTCGAACTACCTCGCCATTAACAACGGAAAAAATACGGTGAAGCAGGTGCTCACTTATCAGGATATCATTCAATTGCAAAAAGAGGCGGAAGAAGTTTACATTCACCCCGAGTTGATCAAGGGTATTGTAAAAATTGTGCAAGGAACACGTCAGCATGCTGAGATCGCTTTGGGATGCTCGACACGTGGAGGTATTACATTCATTAAATGTCTGAAGGCTTGGGCGCTGGTCAATCAACGTGATTATGTTATTGAAGATGACTTGCGTGCATTGGCACAACCGGTGTTGCACCATCGCCTCATCTTTAGAAATCGCGAAGCCTCACAAACATCACTTGCACAGATTGTCGACAAAGTAGTGAATGGTTTAGCCAAGCTGGGAATTAGTGGGAAAAAGTAGATGGCAATAACCCATTACCCATTTGTTTCAAGTAAAAACTCATTAGAGTTTGAATTTTATAGTGAGGGTCGAATGGGAATTTTATCAAAAGAATAAGAGTTATGAAGCCTTTATGGCAAAGCGTAAATGATAAATAAGTTTATACAACATTATGGCTGCACAAATTAAAATCAAGAAAGCTACGAAGTCAAAAGTCCAAAGTCTTTCAACTACAAAAGGAAAAGATTACGGTAATGCCCCTTTCTTTGTAAAAAAGGCCAAGGAATCAAAAGCCTTTCTAGAGAAAAATAGTTTCCCTGAGGCCATCTTAAAAAAAAGATAGTCGGAAAGAATATGATAGTCAGGTAATTTCACAAACTGCCTTTGTATGAATATATCCAAAGAACAGAGAAAAGTCATTCTCGATCGGATAAATAAATCGAAGCAAAATCCAGAGAGAATGATAGTGTGGGAATTAGCTTTAAAATTATTGAAATCATCTTAGAGTTTTCAAAACCCTTACACGAGTATAAGTCCTAAAATTTGGCTAAAAAGAAAATCATCTAAAAAAAGATAAATGCAAAGATCGCTTAGATATTCGCTGTTCTTACTTGTCTTCACTTTGATAGTGATTGAGAGTTTTTCTCAAAACGCTATTCGTGCTCAAATAGATAAAGAACGTGATGGTTCATTTTTGGATGAAAAAACGTACGAGAAAGCGAGAGGCTTCATTCGCAGGGATAGCACCTATTATCTGGGCTATTTACTCGAGGGTGCTTTCTTATTCTTTCGCGCCAATGATGAACTGGGCTTTACGAAAGCGATTGCCCCACTAAAGAAAGCATTGGACAAAATAGAATACGATTATGATCCACTTCTACGCACACGATCCAATAATTATTCCGTCTACAGCGCGAACTACCGTTATCATTTTGATTATGGCTTGATTACTTATTTCTTAAGTCGTTGCTACCAAAATGTAGAACAGCAAGACAAGGCCATGGAAGTATTGATGCACATTCGTGATCGCAACTTTCAAATGGAAATCAACATGGATTCGTACAATACCATGGCGTGGATCTTCCACCGCAATCGTGTATACACCTCTAAGCAATTTCCTTTTTTGAAAAACTCCGTGAAAGAAAATGTAGCGGCCGCCAATCGCTACTTAGACTCCGCTCTTCAAAAAATTCAAAACGACTTTGCAGTGAACAATGGGTTGTACGATCCCAACTTTTTGAATCGCCAATACCTGAGCACATATCACTACAAAGCGATGATTCACGATTATTTGTTGGATATTGATTCTGCCAATTACTATTACGACATGCTAATTCAGAACCAAGCATACTCCAGCAACAATTATGCAGAGTTCAAACTAGCCATGGGTGAATTTCAAGAAGCTGATCTTTTCTTTCGTGAGGCGGAGGATCGTGAAAGCAATCCCGAAAAAACGACCAAAGAGTATTACTACATGAGAGGCACCTTGGCAACGTACCGAGGTCAACCACAACTAGCTGATTCCATTTTAAGTAATGTTCTGCAATCGCAAGGAAGCACGCCCGGCTATGGCTGGCATTGTATTGGCTTGGCACGCGCACAGCATTACGAAGGGCTTACAGCTGAAAGTCAGGAGCGCACCAACAAAGCCGCACGTTTTCAGGAATTGCACATTGGCACTACCTGGGGGCAAGAGCAATACAACATGGCCGTGGCCTCGCTTAATTATATCAATCAACTGCAATTCAAAAAAGAATATTGGTTTGAACATGATGAGTGGTATTTCTGGCTCAACCCACTGAACTGGTATCGGTGGGTAAAGTACACATTAGAAATCCGACATCACAAAATGGTGTTGGCTTCTCTCATTGCCGAGAATCCTGAACGCGAGCAAGTCATTTATTCGATTTTCTCTCCTGAAAATTTAGTTTCATTTGACGAAGTATGGTCTGCCATTGACGGGTTCGGAAATGAATACTTCATTGATATCTACCAAAAGAAATTGCAAACGGATAAACGGCCACGCGTAAAAAAGTATTTCCGTTATTTTCTGGGCAAGCTTTATCTGGCTGAAGGAAAAGAAACTGAAGCGATTCAATTCTTCAATCAGGTCTTAAATGACCCAGACAGCACTGATCCTTATCAAACTATGCTGTTAGCGCGAACCTATGAAGGATTGGCTATGGCCAATAGCGGTAGTGAAAAGGCTCGCTACACGCAATTGCTCTATACTCTCTATCCCCAACTGGTGCCTTTCACCGACTTAACGATGGAATTCAACTTGTCTGAAGTAACTACAACCAGTGATTATCAGGAAAAAGTTATTCAGGATTTAAAAAATACGAGCATCTATTTTTCATCCAATGATCAAGCTCCGCAAGTCACTATTTCATTCTTGGTTCGAGGTGAAGCATTGGATATGCGGTATGCGGTAAATAATGGAGGGAGCGTGAGTCAACAAGGGATACTTACCATAGAGCCCACCGATCGAGAAAATGCTGGTAAGCTTTTAGCGTATCATCTATTTGGCATACACAAAACCAAAATAGGCGAACGTCCTTTGGTTCCGCCTGCGATTGAGAAAGAAAAAACTGAGAAAAAAGAGAAAAAAGAAAAGACGGTATAATCTATTTCTGTTTCTCCAAAACCAACGTTACCTTATTGAAATCAGCTGCTGCATTGATTACTTTTCTGAAGTCTTCATATCGACTAACTGGTGCTGACAACTGTTTATAATATTCTTTAATCGTTATCATAAGCTCCCGTCCCTTCAGTTCATAATTCGAAATAAACAGATAAGGTGTTTCATCTCCGTCTTTGTAGGTTACATTGAATTGCAGTGCTTCCGGATTTTTTAACTGATAGCCTTCCGGAATTTGAATAACGATTGATCTGTCATAGCCGCGATTAAAATCATTCTCCACATCCAGTGTTCGTTTATCATCTTGATACAATTCGGATTGAGGTCCAATCAACAAACCGGCTTTAAATAAAATTTTAGAACCTGCCATTTCCAGAAAATGGGAAGAAGCAAAATCTACATCTATCAAAAACTTTTGCGTGCTGTCCTTGCCAACGGGTTTGGCTTCCCATCGTTTGATCTCCGGATCAGGGGCAGTTTGCTTGGTCAACTCTTCTACCATCGAGTTCAATTGCTCTTTATTGATCAAGTGATAATATGGTGTAATGAACGATGCGTTGTAGCCGCTAAAGGTGCGCTTCATTGCAATCGTATTTTTGGTAAGATCCGAATCGAATGTAACTCGAATATCCAGGTTATCGGTATTCATGAGGTAGGAAGCAGCCGGAATATCTTTTATGGTGCCAAGGCCTGATTTAATTCCTCCAATTTCCAATGGTTCGATAAACAAACCTTTGTTACCCATAAACTGTGCGGGTAATAAGGGGTAACGCGTTTTGTCATCGTATGGTGCAAGGAAACCACCTGTAGTTGGGAAGTGCAATTGAAAGTCATCCAGATAATTCCAAGTATCGAATGCGCCATCAAATTTCGCTGATTCCCTATTACACGTAAGTACAATTTCACATGGGATCTGAAGTTTCGAGTAGATTCCATAAAACAACCGAACCATACCTACAGTAGAAGCTACTTTTGATTTGAGCACCGTTTGCAATTCCTTCAGTCCATCCTCTCTCGACTCCGTATTGATTACAATAGTCGACTTCAATACATCTTCAACCTGACGAATACGGGTTGCTGTTGATGCGTTGCGATTGTCTTTTAAGGTGCCAACGAATTTGGTTAAGGCCTTCTCTTCATCTTTGCTTAATGTGGATACTGTTTCATAAAAGGTTTTGGCAGCGTCATCCCATGTATAAAGTCGCGCATTATTTCTAGCCTTGTTATACGCCAACTTAAATTCAATTCGCTTGCGATTAACGTCCAACAGGGCAAATGGTTCTTCTTTAAGGCCCGGCACATTGGCTTCTTCAAACAAGTACGTATTAAGTTCATCTGTACTTTCTTTTTTTTCGGTTGCTATTCCGTTGTACGTTTTAAAATCAAACTCCAGATGTTTGGGAGTTGTCAATTTGAAGGTAGCTACCTTAATATCCGCATCCAGTTGCATACTTACTCGTTCAAAAAGGTTGGCCTGCATCTTTCTCACGTAGTAGTATTCAATTTCACTTCCTAACTCAACGCCTTCCATCGCAAAAATTCGGTATGAGTTATCCGTTGTTTCGTCTTTCAATTCCTTCAAATTGTTCTTATCAAAATAAATTACTTTACCATCTTTTGAAATGGCTCTTGCCTTAAGATCTACAAGCGCGAGTGTGTTGCGCATCGGTACTACAATTCGATTGTATTTTTGAATTGCTTCGCTGTTGTTTACATAAATGATACGATGTACTATCGTTTGCATCAAAAACTGTTCGTTTTCAAAACCATAGTCATATTGCACGTGGTGCTTCAAGACTAGCTGGGTTGCTTCACTTTCAGTTGGGGTTAACTTACAACGAGCGCGTTCTTTCTCCCACTCATATACCTGAAAGCCCTTGGCATAGCTCGTCAATACCGATAAAATGAAAACCAGGGCAAACCAAATTCGAATCATGTTACTTCTTTTTAAATATGATAGATTGCTTATAAACTTCTGAAATCCTTTTTACCTCGTCATTCCATGTATCAAATTGATAAGGTTCAAGCAGCAAGTAATTGACACCAATCTCTTTGAAAAAGTATATTTTATTTTCCTTCACTTTGTAGGAGGTAGAAAGTGTAAGATACTTCCCGTTTACGTTCGCATTCTCTGGAATATATTCTACTTCATACCCCGATGGTATTTCCAATTCTACAACATCCCGTTTCAGATATTTGTACGAATTTTCCCTGGGAGTTTTCCGGGTGATCTTATTAATAAAGCTATTGAAATACTCTTTATTTAAGTTAAGGTTAAAGTAAATTTCGTTTCCTACCTGTTGATAATAATTGCTGATCTTAAAATCATATTGAATGATCGTAGACAGATCGCGCTGCAGCTCATTGGTCAATTGATACTTTCCTACGATGTACTTATTATTCCCTTTGCTAGTGATGCGGGTTACGCTTTCTTTTACATCTTTTTCCTTGGCGCGATCCAATTCATAGCCTCCATATACTTTAGCGTATCCGTTAAGAATCACTGTACCTGTGCCCACTACTTCCTTGTTCTCTAAACGGATGGCAATCGAATCAATCATTCGGCTACGGTTGGGTTCTATCTCAGGAACATTACGTATAAGATAATCATTTTCTGATTTCACAATAAACGCTTCCTTTCCCTGAATCATGGAAGACGGGTAGCCCATAGGGGTGTAGTTGCTAGTGGCATCCAAAAATGTATATTTCCCGTCAGGCGAAATATAAGTTGCGATCATGTGATTATCTACTAGTGGAGTTGGAAGTTGAGAGTACTTGTAAGGAATATCACGTGTGCCAATCCATGTATGGTACACAGGCAGACCAGCCATTTTACTCATATCAACAATGAGGTTAGCCATATCTTTGCAATCTCCATAGCGCTTGTCGCAGGTGTAGGAACCGCTATTCGGAATAAACCCACGCATGCCTTGCTCAAATGCAATGTATTTGATGTTATCCTGCACCCAATAAAAAATATTCTTTACCAATTCTTGCTCGGTTTTGCTCTTTGCTTTCAATTGTTCCACTTGAGCTTGTAGTTGCTCAGAGTGATTTGCATTTACTTTGCTGACATGGCCAAAGTACCACTTACTTAAACTGTTGATGTCATTTAACACCTCTCGTTTCGTAGAATTATAAGTATACGATTTAATATAACATACAATGTGAGGAGTATAGTAGCTTACGGGTGGGCTATTATCTTCGGTTTTCAAAGCTGCGAGATTTTCCGCTGTCCAGTCATACTGAACATTCTTACCTTTCTCTGTTTTAGAATATTTGATTTGGCCGCTGCTGTCGTGAAGTACTTGAAAGAAGATATCAACGTCCTTCGGTGCTTTGATGATGAAGGTTGTTCTCAGTTGAGGCAAATAGGATGTAAAAGTAAATCCTGGCATGAAACGAATATCTTTCATGATTTCGCGGTACTGCAATGTGGTGCGATTATGAATTGCTGCGGACGGGTAATCGAAGGTATAGTAGTATGAGTCGTCATAAAAGATGCCCCGATCCTGATCACTATTTTTCTTGAAGCTGGTTACCTGGATAGGTTTGTATTTGTTTTTTTCCCACACCCAAGTTTTTGCTTTTAAATCTGTTACTTCTGAAAAGTGGGATCCATATACGCGCCTGTCCGAGAATAAATCGGTTTGCTCTTTTAGTGAAAGCAAATCGCTGGATGTTTCGGTATACATTCGCAGTGAATCTTTTTCGAAATACAAATTGATGGTGTATGTGCGATTAAGATAAATGGCCACATCATCAGGATATTTTTTCTTCAACGACTCCCACTCCATATCATCTTGTGCACATAGCCCCAACGCTACCACACAAAACATTGAACTCACAATCAAATTCTTCATCATTACTCTTCAATTATTCCACCCCAGAAGGTAAACTCCTTCTTCTTCAAACCTTTTTCATATAAAAGTGCTTTGCCATTTCGGATGCCAAAATGAAATTCAACTGATTGGATTAACGATCCATCTTCCGCAAAGATTTCTGAATTGCCCTCCAATTCATCCCACTCATAAAGCTGTTTCATCCAAATCTTTCCAGTGGGATAATAGAATGTGGTTGGGCCATGCAAATTCCCATTTGCGTAACTATATTCAGAAAAAACGGTTCCGTTTTCGTAAAACAATTTGAGTTTGCCATGACGCATTCCGCCCTTCCACTCTTCCATCCATTGCACAATTCCATTTTTATTTTTAATCTCAATTTTTTCATTGCCAGTAAATGGCGTCCATGCCGCATTTTCATTTTCAGCTATTGATCGATAAGCCAGCAAGACACCATCTTCCAATTTTTTCTCTAACAATGGATGGCCTTCGGGCGAATAATAGCGCGTAATGCCGTGTCGCTCATCGTTGACGAAAGTACCAACTGATTCCAGTTTTCCGTTCTCGTGGTAATAGGTCCAAACGCTGTCCATCGATCCATCGCGGTAATTTCCTTGGCGGGAAAGTGTACCATCGTAATGATAATAGCGCCATGTGCCTTCGGCCAGGTCGTTTTCATAATACCCATCTATTGATTGCTGTCCGTTTACACCCATGAATACATATTTGCCGTTGCGCTGGTCATTCACATAGGTGTTTTTATAGAGCACGGAACCATCCGGAAAATAGCGGACCAAGTCGTTGATGTAATTGCCACAAGAGATGGTATACTTTGATTTAAGCTTACCGGAGGGATACAAATCTTCAATGGTGGTAGCGGCACCTTCTGTTTTCTTATTCGATTTGGTCGTGCCATTTTTCAAATATCGATTCACGTCTTTTATTCCATCCTCATCGTAGGTAGAAACCACAAACAACTTTCCATCCACGCCAAAGTCAAAATTATCGCCTTTTAATTTTTCATACAGATAATAATAGTCACCCTGAACAGTGCCATCCAGATAATAGCTTAACCACTGCTGCACTTGCTCTCCGTCTTGATACCATCCCTCGTCCATTTTCTTGCCATTCTGATGATACGTGATATAGTACCCATGTAATTGTCCGTCTTTGTATTCTTTTTCAGCTCTGATTTCACCGGAAGGATAATATTCTTTCACCACACCTTGCAATTTATCATCTTCAAAAAACGCCCGCTCGGTAAGTTTGCCGAAACGATTATAGTACTTCCATTCACCTGTGTTGTTCCCTTTTTTATAAGCTCCTTCTGACATGAGCTCGCCAGTTGGTTGGTAATATTTTACAGCAAAGGTGCCATCATTCGAGCCAAAGGAATTGATCACTTTGCCATCCTTACCATACGAAGTTGATTTAACGATAGTTCCTTTCTTATAAGCAATCACATAATGTTTTGCTCCATCTTTATAGATCGTATTTTCTCCGGTGTATCGACCCTCTTCATCAAACTTTCTACTCTCATTTAACTGACCCGACATGTCATAATACAACCACTCGCCATTTGCTAAACCGGCAGCCGAATACGAACCAGTCCGTTTCATCTTTCCGTTCGAATAATAATAATTCCATTGTCCAGTTGCATTCCCTTTCACATAATTGCCTTCTGTGGATTTTCTTCCGCTTGGGTAAAATTCCACATAGCTACCGTTAAGCTCACCCTCTTCATAATTCATTTGGTTACGCATCTTCCCATTTTCGTAATAAGATAACACAGGGCCGTGAAATTTACCGTCTTTATATCCATACTTCTGGTAGAGTTTACCAGATGTATAAAACTTTTGGGTAGGACCATTCCGCTTCCCTTTATCGTACGTTATTTTTTCGCGTATGATCCCACATGAGTAGTATAAAATTGCCTCGCTATAGATCTCATCATCTTTCAGAAAAAAATACTCGCTTTTATTCCCCTCCGTTGAATAGACTGTAACTTCTCCTGTCGTATAGTTCTCTTCGCTTTTGATTTTTCCAATATCATAGTAATACTTCCACGTTCCCGTTTTTTCTCCTTTATCATCATAAGATCCTTCTGCCTGTAATTCGCTATTGTTATGAAAGAATAACCATTTTCCAACACGCACATCATTCTTCTTTTCACCCAATGCATCAATGAAGCCGGAATCATCTCTCCATACCGTGAGCGGAGTATTTATACTATATCTTGGAGCTGTGAGTTTTTGAGGTTTGGCTGTCATCGCCTTATTCACATTAGAAAACAACTCTGTCAATGGCTTTTCATTCTTATTACGCCATTTGGTGGCAACTTCATTTTCGGAAGAACTGAGCAGGTGATAAATAAATGGTTGCACCTGTTGTTGATCTTTGATGGCTTTGTAAATAGGAAGGTAAAAGTTAACCCATTCATCGTTGGAGTTCGCATTTAACATGGCTAATTGGTCAAACAGCAACTCGTATTGTTTTACAACGGCCGCCCCAATCGGGATTTGTGATTTGTAGTTTTTCTCCAGGGCAATCTTAGCGCGAATAATCTGATCCAATTTATCGCTGGCATTTGAACCAAAGGCCTGAATGGAGCCCTCATCCTGCAATTGATTATCTAAAAATTTGTTTATTAAAACAAGTCGTGAGTTATCTTTAGTTTGAATAGCGAGATAGATTCCCATGGAAAGCATGGCGTGTGCTTTGCGGCCCTGCCCCATGGATAATAGTGCTAAGTTCAAATGGGCATTCATGTTAAAGGGGTTCATTCCCAAAATTTGAAAATAAACCTGCTTGGCTTTCTCATACTTTTTTTGATCGTAATACTGCCCCGCTAAACTAGTGAGCAGTCCTTGATCGGTTGGATATTGACGAATGGCTTCTTCAAAAGAAGAGATGCCCTGATCAACAGCACCGCTGTTGGTTATGCTATTGGCTTGTGAGCGCAATACACGCGCACGAAAGTCGATGGGATGTGATAAGACTAATTGATACTGATTTAATGCGCTGTCATACTTTTTATCAGCCGCAAATGCTAACCCCACTCTATATAACATGGTCACATAGTTGGTATCGCGCTTTGGAATCTTTTTATATTCCTGGATAGCGTCCGCATACTTGGCCGAATCATACAGTACACCAGCCTTTTCTAATATTTCCCCCGAATTAACCAGTGGAATCTTTTGAGCGATTGTCTGCACCGACACTAAACAGAATACCCATAAAATACAACTACGCTTCATAAATCAAAAAAATTTGACAGCAAAATAATAAACAAGGTTCTGTTGTAAACGAACCATCACATAAATATTTTCTGGTTGAGGCCTGCTAAGAGACCTTACGGATTTTAGTCGGGTTGCTCAACTTATAGTCGCTTCTTTTATCTGAAATCTTCAAGGCCCTATTCACATAGCCCTTGGTGTACGCCTTACTACGGGCTTCAAATTCAATGGTATCTCCGGGCTGAAGTTGTGCCTTACTAAAACCTTGGGTATAGCTAAACCAGATATGATCAGCCACCCTCGTAGTAGTTTCTATATCTACTACATTCTTTAATAAAATGGTGTCCTCGCTGTATCCTTTATAATTGATTTTCTTGCCGATGCGCTCAAATTGCGCCTTGTATTTCTTACGAACCCCTTCCCGATTTTTCAATTCTTTCCGCATTTTCAAAGGTACTAACAGATCTGCCAAAGTAGATCGGTTCTGTTTTCTATCTTTATACAATGAAAAAGATAAAAATACTATTGCTATTGGTTTGTGGCGTGGCTACTGCCCAGGCACAAACGGCCGACTATGAAAAACAGAAAAGTGAAAAGCTGAAAGTTCCTTCACCTTTTGAAGCCATCATTAGTCGGCAAGACAATCGTGAAATTGTGTATCAGGACGACTATGTAGTAGCCTTTGTACCCATCCGTAAGCAAGCGCCCGTGCATTTGCTCATTGTGCCGAAGAAACGAGTTTATACCATGAACGATGTTGAAGATACCGATGCGGCTATGCTCAGCAGTATGATGTTGGCTGCTAAAAAGTTAGCGAAACAATATGAGGTAGATAAAACGGGCTATCGTTTGGTGATCAACACCAACGAAAACGCGAACCAAACGGTGTTTCACCTCCACATGCACGTATTGGGGGGAATGCCCTTAGGCCCGGCAGTAACACAATCGTATTCCGAAAAATAATTTTCTACGTATGTAATTATTGTCTTCGTTGTCCGACCTATCGGATAATTGAATTTGGCAATATGTCAACTCAGAAAAAAAAGATACGAAGTTTCGCGAGTGTAATTATTTTGATGGTTGCCGGGGGCGCAATCGGCTATTTGGGTGCGCAGTGGGGAATTAGTGCCGCCAAAATAATGCCCGGTCTCCATGTTGCCATACTACTATTTGCGTTGATCCCCGTTTATTTTGTGGTGGTGGGATTTCATGAGGGTGGCCACGTGGCAGCCGGCATTTGGATGGATTTTGAATTTCGGATGTTTGTGATTGGCCCGTTTTTGTGGGAAAAAGAAAATGGCCAGATCAAATTTAAGTGGAATACCAATGTCAATGTATCCGGTGGGATGGCCATCTGTCTTCCCAGAGATTCAGAAAATTTAAGTAACCGGTTTTCAATTTATGCAGTGGGTGGCCCTATTGCCAGCCTTATATTAAGTGGATTCACATTCTTACTCTATGCCATAAAAGGTGCATGGGCCGAAAGCAATGAGTGGCTTACCATTATCCGGGAACTCCTCTTTATGACTTCATTTCTTTCGCTCTTCATTTTTGCGGTTACGGCATTACCCTTTCACACCGGAGGATTTTATTCAGATGGCGCGCGGGTGATTCGCTTTATGCGGGGTGGTGATGTAGCACGGTTTGATTTGCTGTTGCTAACAATAATTACCGGAAGCGCGAGTGGTATCAGACCACGCGATTTACCCATTCCAGAAATATTGGAGGCCAAAGAATTAGCAGAGAAACTGCAAGCTCCCATGGGAGTCTACCTCCATTCGTATCACTATCAAGTGGAATTAGATACGAGTGATATTGAAAATGCCGAAGTGCATTTGCAAAACTATGTGAAGCTAGCCGATGATGTGCCGGGGGGAATACGAAATGCAGTATGGCTAGATGCTGCATTCTTTTATGCTGCGATGAAACAAGATCTGGAAAAAGCTGAATTCTATTGGAAGCAATTTGAGCCCTCTGCCTTAATCCCTAAGGCGATGGTGCTTGCCACCGAGGCTGCTTTTTCCTGGTTGAAAAATGATAAATCTGCATTTGAAGAAAAGTATCATGACGCTTTACGCGAATTACCCAACATGCTCGACAAGGGGGTAGCTATTGCATTGCGCGATCAGCTGGAAGAACTTCGCAACCGTGCTCCACAGTATCTAACGACTCATGCGGATCAACCAATCGGCCAGGCGATTTGAGTAGCCCCATTCATTATCAAACCATGCCATTAGTTTTGCGTGTGTGCCATTCGTAACTTTCGTGAGTGCACCATCTACCAAAGCCGAATGCGGATTGCTCAACACATCCGATGACACGATCGGATCGAAGGTAATAGCCACCGTGTTTTTCATTTCAGTTTCTGCTTTCTGTTGAATCAACTTATTCAAAGAGTCGGCTTTGGTTTTATTTTTTAAGATAAGCGAAATATCCACCAATGCTCCACAGGGAATCGGCACTCGGGTAGACATCGTTTCTACTTTTTCGCTTAAAGCGGGAAAGATGGTTTCAAGGATGGGTCGAATGTTCACCTCAAACGGGATGATCGAATGTGCTGCTGCTCTGCCTCTGCGTAATCCTTTATAAGGCGCATCGATTAATTGCTGCCTCGTAGTGTAACCTTGAATGACATTGATATGAACGGACTCAATGCCGATGGCCTGCTCCACAATATGCAAAAGCGGAGCTACGCAATTAATCGTGCAATCGCCTGGGGAAACGAATGTTGAAACTTGTTGATCGTTGACGCCCCAAATGGTAGAAGGTAAATCTTTTGAATAGGTAGTGAGCAAAACTTTCTTTGCTCCCATCGCTACATGTTGTTGCATTTCAGAAGAATGTGTAAACAAGCCGGTCGCTTCAATCACTATATCAATCGCAAGCGGCTGCCATTGCAACTTAGAGATGTCTGGCTGCTGTGTATATCTTATTTCATGATTATCAACTGAGAATCCGTTGTTCGTTGGTCGAATCTCATTGTTAAAAGTGCCATGAATGGAATCATACTTGAGCAGGTAGATCAAATTTTCTTTGGGCATTAAGTCGTTTACTGCAATTAGGTTTTTTAGTTGGCCACGTTGGTGCAATACCCGAAAGAGTGTGCGTCCAATTCTTCCCATTCCATTAATAGCATACCGGCCCATAGACTTTTTTTTAAAGAATGCAATTTTACTAAGAATACTGATCGAACGCGATACTTCTTTAAATGTTCGTGTGTGCTACTCATAAAAATGGTCAAATACTCATTATCCATTGCATTCGGCTCAAAATCGTCTAACCACAAAAGTATGCTGCCGTATGTTTGCACAACAAAACAAAAAAAATCCCTCATGAAAAACTGGATCATCCTCACCATTTGTTCGTTCGCTATCATCAGCTGTAGCAAAGACGAAACCGTAGCACCCACTATTGTTGAATCGCCTCTCAGCACATTTTTATCATCTAAAACAGGTTTGACATTCGACACTTTCAAATCTGACTCTTATTCGCTGGGTTACGAATTTAAAACAACAGCCGATGGCTCGGTAACAGCTTTAGGTTGCTCTTCTACGGAAGCCGGAACTTTTGCATTGCAATTGTACAAAGTAGACAGCGTGGATAATACCGGAACCTTGGTTGCTTCTGCGTCTATTGATTTAACAGCGAGTGATATTGCCAATCGCAAATTCAATTACAAAACATTGGCGCAAAAAGTAGCGATTAGTAAAGGTGTTTATTATCGTGTAACCTATTCTGTAGAAAACAAAACATTTGAGCGTCTTCAGGCATCGAATAATCCATCGATGACTTTTCCCATCACATCTGCCAATAAAAAGGTGTTGATAAAAAGAGGTGTGTATGGAGGTGTCAGTTCATTTCCAAATCAGTATTGGGATGTACTGTACCTAGCTGACGCGAAATTAGAATTTAAATAGAGCTTTACCATCCTCAACAAAAAACCGAAGGCAACCCCTTCGGTTTTTTTTATACCTACAATGCCGTGGATGTTTGTATGGGTTGCCACTCTTACCGCGATTGGTCAAAGTTTTACTTCCTTTGCTGCCAACTTTTTTTGGTGCAGGCGAAATTACAATGTAGCTTGCGCCCGAATTATAAAACCTATGAGCACAACAAAAATTATTATTAACAACAACGGTTCAATTAAAATAGAAGGCGATTTTGAAATTGTAGACAGCCAGGGCAATGCGTATGGATTGCAAGGCAGAACGGTGATTGGTCTTTGCCGATGTGGTCTATCAGCCAACAAGCCGTTTTGTGATGGATCGCATAAAGAGAAATTTACACACCAGGCCACGGCATTTGAATTGCCTCCACGCAAAGTCTAATAACCAAAGCCAATCGATTAACTCACATAAGAATGAAAAAAATTGTAGAAGCCCGCAAGCTGTTGGGTGTTGATAAAGATATTGACCTGAAAGAACTGAAGTCCATCTATCGTACATTCATGAAAGATTGGCATCCGGATAAATTTCATGATAATCCGCAAGGAAAATTGGAGGCAGAAGAGAAAAGTAAAAATTTCATTGAAGCCTATCATTTGCTGGTGAGCATCGCACCGGAAACACATGCCCTGCAAGCCGAGCAATACACGAATAGTATTACTGCCTCACGCATCGCAGACTTTCAATACAAATCGCAAACGCTGCAAGTGAACTTTGTAGATGGCAGTTGCTACGAATACTTTGGATTGCCTAAAAACATCTATCAAAAATTGGTAAACTCCGATACGCCTGACCGTTTTGCACGCAGGCATATTTACCACTCCTACATTTATCGGAAAACTAGCAAAGCAACGGAAGAATAAGCCCCTCAGGCAAGGCACGGCCTACCCTCCCGCGGTGGCGAGGTTTGGTTGGAGTTTCATCGAATTTATGATGAAAGTATAATTTTATTGGGCAGAAGACAAAAAAAGTAATTCTAAAAATCAGTAGTATTGGCTATTGTTCAACCCCAAAATCTTATATAATGGCAAAGAAGAAAAAAAAATTGTTGCGCTTCCGCGGAAATGAAGGAGGTGCAATGGATGAAAAGGTAGTGAAGAAATGGATACAACAACACGAAGACCACCATGTAACAAAAGCCCATTTCTTCGGTCGCGAGATCATCGAAAAAATATTACGTCAACCTGACTGCGTGGGCATCCGAATTTATTATGCTCTCGATGACGAAGGGCAAAAACAATTGATCTTAGTGGGTGCAGATGAAAAAG
>JAJTHV010000261.1 GCA_021300095.1 Flammeovirgaceae bacterium
CTCACACTTTTATTTTAGAGAGCAGGCATATCTGATTTTACCCTCCCCCCGACACATTCAGAGTTACGAGATAAGTTATTTTTCCCTCTCCCTCGGGAGAGGGATCGAGATGAGATTTGCTAATTGATGATCTTAAATAGGGTGAGGGAGAATTAAACCCCATCATGTCCCCCTTACTTCTCCGCATAGTCTCGCCTCGGACTCTGCGGCAAACTTTAGCATGTTGATATAGTTATGGGCACGCAGAGTGTCGCAGAAAAAAAGGTGCCTGACGGCAGGTTGCTTGCGTAGCCGTCTTGATACCATGCGCGTTTCGAAACAAACTGCAAAACCCCATCTACATCCAAAGCTTGCAAAAGAGCCAATCATCCACCGCACTGATATGAACTAACTGACTGAATCCTTTGCAAGCGCAGGTGTTACTGAAAATCAGCACATCATGCTAAATACCTTGAAGTACAAATTCGTAGTCTTTCAGAGACCAAAATGAACCTTTATATATTATCTGAAAAGTAGAAACATATCATCTGCTTTCTGCGTATAAGTGTCAAAGCCTACAGCACATGATTGGATATTTAGGTGAATTCGAGGAGTTAGTTCTCCTCACCATTGCTGTTCTCAATGAAAATGCTTATGGCGTTTCCATCAAAGAGGATATTGAACAGCGAACCGATCGATCTATCAGTATCGGTGCGCTGCACTCTACTATTACACGGTTGGAAGAGAAGGGATTCATTACATCTTGGCTAGGCGACCCTACGCAAGAACGGGGTGGAAGGAGAAAGCGTTATTTCCAATTAACCAATCAGGGTATAGTTGCTCTTCGCAATGTAAAAACGTTGCGTGATGAACTTTGGAATCTTTCAAAAGTAACCTTGGCATTTTCTGTATGAAAGGAATAGAACCGCCTAGGCTGGCACAAAAAATCTTTGAGTGGTTTTGTAGCGATGCGGCTGTAGAAGACTTGAGTGGAGACATGGAAGAAATGTTCTATGACAATCTTGAAAAGATGTCTGTGCGTAAAGCCAAATCGCTCTTTTGGCTTCACACACTATCACTTATTACTTCCTATGCCGTTCGGAAAAGAAAAAGACGAAACAATAAATTCTCCTCAACAGAATATACCATGGACATGTTAAAAAGTTACTTCCTTATTGCGACACGCAGCTTAGCAAAGAATAAGTTCTTTACGATTATCAATGTACTGGGCTTGGCTATTGGTATGTCCATTAGCTTGTTGCTAATTACTTTGATTACGTTTGTAGCAACCTATGATGAATTTCATGTAAACAAAGATCGAATCTATAGAGTCATTTCAAAAACGAATGTTCTAAATAATAGGGAGTTTGCAAGAACGCCACTTCCCTTAGCTGAAAACCTACAAAGTGAGTATTCTGGCATTGAAGAAGTCATCAGAATCAGCAGTGACCTATCAGGCGATGCAGAGTTTGATGGCAAGCAAATTCCGATGAAAGGTTTTTTTGTTGATTCTCATTTCTTGAATGTGTTTTCGTTTCCCCTTTTAAAGGGAAACATAACAACAGCGCTTGAGAAGCCTCAAAGCATGATTATTACGGAAGAAGGAGCCCAACGCATGTTTGGTACTGAGGACCCAATGGGCAAAATCATCAATCTTAAAAAATTTGGTGAATTTGAAGTAACAGGTGTCTTAAAACAACTTCCAAAAAACTCGCACATTCAGTTTGAACTATTGGTACCGTTTCAGGCACTTGAAATGTCTAAAAGCTCCCAGAAATTTATTGCTTCGAATGAAAAATGGTCAGATTTGAACATCTACACATACCTGCTTCTGCCCGAAAATATCTCAGAAGATGAGCCACAACGCATTGGTACCTTTCTCGGTAAAATCGCTGAAAAAGTATATTCAAAAAACTCAGAATTTGTGGCTTCTTTCAAACTACAACCCTTATCAGATATTGTTCCTGGAAATGACTTAGCATTGGAGATTGGTCAGTCATGGGACACACTCAGTTTTATAATGTTTGCCATACTCACTTTGCTTGTATTATTACCTGCCTGTTTTAACTATGCAACTATTTCGATTTCAAGAGCACTGAAACGATCAAAGGAGATAGGGCTAAGAAAGGTAGTAGGAGGTCAACGAAACCAGATTTTTCTCCAGTTCATTCTTGAAACCGTTATTGTTACACTACTGGCATTAGGTTTAGCATACGTATTTTTTGTCATCATCCGAAATGAATTTATACCGATAGTCGTTGATTCTTTAATTTTAGATCTCACACCAACAGCTATTACGATACTATACTTTGTGGGCTTTGCAATTTTTGTTGGATTCGTAGCCGGAGCTGTACCTGCACTATTTTTCGCAAAACTTAATCCTATTCAAGCCTTAAAGAGTAAATCCTCTTCCAAAGCCACGGGGGGATCGATGATACGGAAGGTGCTTATCGTTGGACAATTTGCTTTATCGTTAGGGTTTATTATGGCTATTACCATCACCATTAAACAACATGCCGCTACATTAAACTACAATTTCGGCTTTGACCAGGAGAATATCTTGGATGTTGAACTTCAGGGAGTAGATCCGAATATCTTCAGAAATGAATTTTCAAAACTGTCTTCGGTTCAATCTATTTCCATGTCGTCTGACATTATGGGCGCTTCAAACCCAACAAGAGTTTGGATTCAGAAGCCCAAAGGCAAGGATTCTACTGATGTGGTGCAAATGTTTGTTGATCACAACTACCTATCTAACCTCAATTTAAAGTTAGTAGCTGGAAAACATTTTCCTGATCTGCGTGAAGGTCGAGAACAATTCGTTATTGTGAATGAAGAATTCCTTAAAAAGTTTGAAATAACAAGTCCTGTGGATGCGCTGGGCGAAACAATTCTTGTTCCTGATGCTGGAGAACTTATCATTATCGGAGTAGCAAAGAATTTTCATTATACAGATTTGAAAATGCCGATTCAAGGTTTCTTTTTTCGATATAACCCCAAAAGGTTTAGCTATGCAAATCTAAAGGTTACGTCAAATGACATGTACACAACGCTGACCAACATGGAGACTGTTTGGAAATCCATTGGGGGAGAGAAAAAATTTGAAGCCCGTTTTTTTGATGATGAAATTGAAGATGCATATGCTGAATATTATTCATCGATCAAAATTTACTCGTTCCTTGCCTTCCTCGCAATCTCTATTTCGTGTCTAGGTCTATTAGGTATGGTTGTGTACACAACTGAAACGCGTATAAAAGAAATTGGAGTGCGGAAAGCGCTGGGTGCATCAACGTCTACAATAGCCATGCTTCTTTCCAAGGATTATTTGAAGCTAATGCTTACGGCAGCTATAATTGCCACCCCCATTACCTACTTTTTATTTGATACAGTGTTGTTGGGTGAACATTCCAATAAAATAGCAATTGGTGCATTAGAGATTGTCTCAAGTATTCTCATTATGTTTTTGTTGGGTATTGGAACTATTCTGTCGCAAACCCTAAAAGCTTCCAGGACAAACCCTGTGGATACATTACGCTACGAATAATTTGTTGAGCAAAGATCAAGTTACTTATTCTGTTTCACAATAAAACCCCCACTAGCGCGGAGTGTGTCGTGAAAGAAACAAGACAGACGGTCGCGTTTTACTTCTCCGCATAGTCTCGCCTCGGACTCTGCGGCAAACGTAGAGGCAAACCCAAACGTGTCGCTACGCTGAGCGTATCGGGGTGAGGTCACTCAACAAATCACATCTCACACTTTTATTTTAGAGAGCAGGCATATCTGATTTTACCTTCCCCCCGACACATTCAGAGTTACGAGATAAGTTATTTTTCCCTCTCCCTCGGGAGAGGGATTGAGATGAGATTTGTTAACTGATGATCTTAAATAGGGTGAGGGAGAATTAAACCCCATCATGTCCCCCTCTCTTTTGGAGAGGGGCAAACTCAAACGTGTCGCTACGCTGAGCGTCTCGGGGTGAGGTCACACAACAAATCGCACCTCACACTTTTATTCTAGAGAGCATGTAAATAACGCGCAAGAGTGGGAACGGAAAATGCATTATCTTTATGGGGTCCCAACAATTGATTTTAAATGGGGTAGCGCTAAATTAGAAATATGAAGCAATCAATTATTCTAGCGATAATAGCGATTTTACTTTCATGTCAGGATGAAAAAGTCGATGCACAAGTTGAAAACATTGAAAAGTGCCCCGTAACAAATGAAAATAAAATTAAGGATTTAAAGTTTTATCCAAAAGCATTTCAAGATACCCTTACCATCAATTTCCAAAATGCAAGTTACGAATTGCAATGGTTTAGGGCTGAAACATTAACGTTTGCTCCAACTCCAAAGGGCAACATTAAATATCAACTTAATAAAAGGATTACCAGTTTTGGTGACGGAAAGAGTACCCTTGATGGGTACGTGCCCGGTGATTTGGTGTGTTTAATTACGCTCTACTATCCGAGCGATAGCGTATACTTCAACAACAATTCATACTTAAAAAAATATCAAACCAAGAATAGTGATACACCCAACAATCAAAGTGAGAATCAATTGGTATTTCGCAAACAATGCCCTTTCAATTTGTATTTAGAACTAACTAAAACAAATGGCGAAAAGTATAAATCGGTAGATAGAGACAGCAGTACATCTCATTTTTTTCAGATAGACTCCATTAAGTATGTTAAAGATGAAGACGACAAGTATCAACATGCTCCGTTTAAAGTATATGCGCATTTTAAGACGCTACTGGTCGATGCTAATAACAAACAGGAATTGATAACTGGAGAATTGAAGGTGCAACTCGAAACAAATATCAAGTAGTTATTTCCCCGCAGCGTCTCGCCTCGGACTCTGCGGCAAACGTAGAGGCAAACTCAAACGTGTCGCTACACTGAGCGTGTCGGAGGTCACACAACAAATCGCACCTCACACTTTTATTTTAGAGAGCAGGCATATCTGATTTTACCCTCCCCCCGACACATTCAGAGTTACGAGATAAGTTATTTTTCCCTCTCCCTCGAGGGATCGAGATGAGATTTGCTAA
>JAJTHV010000080.1 GCA_021300095.1 Flammeovirgaceae bacterium
ATTTTGTGCCGAGGCCTTGACAATGATTACGAAAAAGATTGCGCAAAATCTCAAAGGTCTAAATGCTAATGTTCTCTTAAAGCAGGGGCAATTATTTGTAGGATGTCACTTCGATTTTCATCTTACCATCCACACCGCCTAATTGAACATAGGCAGACTTGGAAAGTCGCATGACTACATCTGCTTCTGATCCACTCAACACGCTGCTGATGCGCACAAAAACTTCTTGATTGGTCGTCAGGTTTTTTACTTTTAAAATAGTCCCCGGCTTGATTGTTTTGTGCTGCGCCAAATATTTCCGGTTGCCTTCAGTGCCTTCCATTAATTCGGCCATTCCCTGTTCTTTCACCTCTTCAGTGCCAATCATGCGTTCATTTATCGGTAAGGATGCTTGCATGGTTGTAACCACTGGTTTTGTCATACTCGCAGGCTGACCGGTACCCGAATATTTTGGTTGCGTTACATATAATGATGTACCTAATTTCAATTCATCACTGGTCAGATTATTCCATTCCTTCAGTTGCTGAACGGTAACATTGTATTGACGTGCCAACGAATACAGAGTCTCTTTCGCAGCCACTGTATGCGTGCTGCTCACCGATTGCTGTTCGATTAGTCTGGGCGGTGATTCAATTACCATAGCGCTTTTGCCTATGCTTAGCGTTTGCCCTAAGGAAATCTCGTTATTACTCAGGTTATTCCATTTTTTTAAATCATCGACTGAGACGTTGTATTGCCTGGCGATCGAATACAGCGTTTCGCCTTGCGCAACCACGTGTGAAATGCCCGCTGACGATGGCTTCGACTTGGGGGTATATGGAACACGGAGCAATTTACCCACCGAGATACCACCATCGGACGAGGGATTATTGGCCAAAATCACCGTTACCGGCACATTATACCTTCGGGAAATCGCATACAAAGTCTCTTTGGCTTCCACTTGGTGGATAATGAACTGTTTACCATCGATTGTTTCTAATCGAAGCGAATCGGAGTCCATAGGAGCCCATGAAAAGAAAATAAAAAGTAGCTTAACCATAATCTTGAAACAGTGCGAAAAGTTACCAATTCTATGAGTAGATAAAAAACGTTATTCGGGGTAAGTGTATTACTTTTGTAAATAAATAAACCGGTCATGTTAAAAGTTATTTTGAGTGCCGCCTTGCTGCTGTCGGCAAGCCTTGTTTGGAGCCAGAAAAAGCCACAAGTAATGGTGATGGAGATTCGGGATGAAATTGATCCGCGCATGTTGCGACAAGTAAAGTTAGCTTTGGAACACGCTGACAAAATTAAAGCGGACTATGTAATTGTTGACATGGATACGTATGGAGGCGTACTGAAGGATGCAAAGGAAATTGTTGACTTGATTATGGGTTATAAAAAACCGATTTGGGTGTTTATTAATTCAGATGCCGCTTCGGCCGGTGCGTTAATTTCAATTGCATGCGATAGTATTTATATGTCCAAAGGTGCCAGCATTGGTGCTGCAACGGTAGTTGAAGGGGATGGACAGCAAGCTCCTGACAAATATCAATCGTACATGCGATCCATTATGCGATCCACTGCTGAAGCCAATCACCGCGACCCACGAATTGCAGAAGGTATGGTAGACGATCGGATTGTGATTGATAGCATTAAGCAGGCCGGTAAGGTAATTACATTTACTACTTCAGAGGCAATCAAAAATGGCTATTGTGAAGCGCAGGTAGAATCCATTGCAGAAATTTTAAATCGCAACAAAATCAAAGATTATGAATTGCATCGATTTCAATTAGGTGTAACTGAAAAAATCATTGCTATTTTCCTGAACCCTTTCATCAGCGGTATTCTTATCTTAATTATCCTTGGCGGAATTTACTTTGAACTTCAAACACCCGGTGTGGGCTTTCCTCTGTTTGCCGCCATCACAGCTTTGGTTTTGTACCTTGTTCCATATTATCTCAGTGGACTGGCAGAATATTGGGAGATCATTGCACTCTTCATTGGAATACTATTGCTTCTGGCCGAGATTTTTGTCATCCCCGGATTTGGAATTGCAGGTATTTCCGGAATTACGCTAGTGGTTGTATCCATGGTTTTAATCATGCTCAACAATGACTTCTTTAATTTTGAATTTGTACCCATGGGTGATATTGTGATGGCCACGTTTGCAACAGTCGGAGGAATCTCAGGTGGTATGTTACTCTTGATTTTTGGCGGTGCCCGCCTTACCGACACCAAAGCTTTTAAACGAATTTCGCTCAATGATTCACAAGAAAGTTCACAGGGATTTTCTGTAAATTCAAATACACAAGCTATGATGGGCAAGCAAGGTTTAGCCCATACCATTTTGCGACCTAGCGGAAAAGTGTTGATTGAAGATCAGGTATATGATGCATTTACTCGTGGTGAATTTGTAGAGAAGGGTGAGACGATTCAGGTGATTGGCACAGAAGGCGTGACATTACGTGTGAAGAAGGTAAGCTGATTGGGGCATTTCAAAATTTGATAATTATATTCTTTAAAGATGGGCGCAAAAATCATTGGTATCATTCCTGCTCGTTATGCTTCTACCCGATTTCCTGGGAAACCACTCGCTGATTTGGGTGGGCAGTCAATGATCGAGCGTGTATATAAGCAAGTTAAAAAAGCAAAATCCCTTCATAAGGTGGTAGTGGCGACTGAACATGAGTTGATCTACGATCACGTAAAAAGTTTTGGAGGTGACGTGTGCATGACTTCTGAGAATCATCCAAGTGGAACGGATAGGTGTTATGAGGCGTTATTGCTGGAGAATGAAAAGTATGATTATGCGATCAATATTCAAGGCGATGAGCCATTCATTCAGTCGGATCAGATTGATCTATTGGCATCGTATTTAGATGGTCAGACGGAATTAGCCACCCTCATCAAAAAGATTGATACCTACGAGCAGCTCAACAGTGCCAGTGAAGTGAAGGTGACGTTCAATACTCAAAACGAAGCTCTTTATTTCAGTCGGGCGATCATTCCATTTATTCAAAAAATAGATTCATCGCAGTGGTTATCGCATTATGAATTTTATAAACACGTGGGCATGTACGCCTATCGCACAGATATTTTACGAGCGATTACCAAATTGGAGCTTTCTGCATTAGAAAAAGTAGAGTCATTGGAGCAACTGCGTTGGTTGGAAAACGGATTTAAAATCAAAGTAGCGAAGACCACTGTTGAAACGATGTGTGTGGATACGCCCGAAGAATTGGAGATGGCAAAGAAGATATTGGCAGGAATGTAATTTTTTGATAACACCATAAAAATCCATTGATTAAAAATATTCCGCCCCGATGGGGCGGTTTTGTTTCGTAACATTATCGCTACAAATATTACGCCCCGATGGGGCGGACTCCGATTCGGATAAAATAATTCCTACAAATATTACGCCCCCATGGGGCGATTCATTCTCTCGTTTAATTTGCTTCAAACATTCCGCCCCGATGGGGCGGAATCCGATTCGGATAAAATAATTCCTACAAATATTTCGCCCCCATGGGGCGATTCATTCTCTCGTTTAATTCCTACAAATATTACGCCCCGATGGGGAGGAATCCGATTCGGATAAAATAATTTCCTACAAATATTTCGCCCCTATGGGGCGATTCATTCTCGGATAAAATAATTCCTAGAAATATTTCGCCCAAATGGGGCGGGGTCGCTTTAGGTCTCTCTATAAATTAGAATTTTGCCACAATGAGGTGGATGATTCTAGCTATCAATATTCGCCCTGTAAGGGCGATATAATTGTAGAAAATATAATGCCGATTTAGCTGCCCCGTAGGGGCAGAATATTATTTCTATTGCATTTCGTGAAAAATATATTTCTCATCAAACGAAATCCCGAATTCCTCCAAAAGATTCAAATACTCTTGTCGAAACGTAGTGGTCTGATGATGTTGCTTCTGATTCATTATGTACTTATAAATCCCATCGATGCGCTCTCTTCCATATGAAAAGGCACCATATCCCGCTTGCCATTCAAACTTGCCTTTGCAAAATCCCTTTGCATTAATCCATTCTGATGACTCACCCTTTACCACACGCATCAAATCCGCCACCGACTGCATTGTATGGAATCCAACAAAAAGATGAACATGATCTGGCATGCCATTAACTGCAATCAGCTTATGCTTATTATTTTGAACTATGCCCGTCATGTACTTGTACAATTCATCTTCCCAACTCGAATCAATCATGCCGATTCGATAGTTGACCGCAAACACAAACTGAATGTATAATTGCGTGTATGTATTTGCCATTGTTATCTAATTAAAAGCCCCACACCGAATAAAATCACAAAAAGCAATGTGCTCAATGCCATTTGCTTTAGGTAGGGATCTAACTCTGACGAAGGCTTTGTCGAAACGGATATGCCATTCTTGATAAAGAAAGGTGCCGATAATAAAAACAGCAACTGAATAGGTGATTGATAATTTAATATAGTATAAACTACTGCGCATCCCAATCCAGTCAACAACAAAAACCAGTGATAGAGCGAAGCGCTATCTTTTCCAATACGAACTGGAATCGAAAATTTACCAGCTTCCTTATCGATTCAATATCACGAATATTATTAATGTTTAACACGGCAATCGAAAACAACCCACAGCTCATAGCAGGGAAAAATTCATTCCATGAGATAGACTTAGTAAACAAATAGAAAGAGCCCATTACACCCACCAACCCAAAAAATAGCAATACCGAAATATCGCCTAAGCCCATATAGCCATAAGGCTTCTTGCCTACCGTATAACCGATGGCTGCCACTATGCTCAACAAACCTAAGCCTAGGAATATGAAAATCCCATTCCAATCTGACCCAAATGAAAACCAAAGAAGACTCAACCCACTCACCAAACTTAAAATAGAGAATAAAATAATTGCTCGCTTCATTTGCGCAAGCGAGATCGTCCCTGATTGCACAGCACGCTGGGGACCCTTTCTTCCAGCATGGTCTGCACCATTCACCGAATCACCATAATCGTTGGCCAGGTTAGAAAGAACTTGTAAAAAAATTGTAGTGAGGCAGCAGAGAAAAAAAATCAGTCCGTTGAATTGATGGGCGGCAGCCGCCAAAAACCCCCCCATGCCAATGCAGGAAAGAGACAACGGTAATGTACGTAGACGAAAAGCATGAAGCCAGGCGGAAGTATTCATAGGCCGTTAAGATAGAGTCTTTCGCGCAAAGGGTCAAACATCCAGAACATGAAATGCGATTCTATTCGATCCGTAGTATTCTTTCTTCCGACTGATTAAAAATGATGCTGTCACCCGGCTTTTTACTAAGTAATAATTTGCCGATGGGAGATTGTGGGGAAATCAACAAGTAGTCAATGCCATCTAGCGAAATCTTCCCGACACTGATTGCGACAAAAAAATGATAGTGGGTAGTTTGAACGATCGTTCCGACCCTGACCTCATCTGGATTTCCGAATTCAAGCAGTCCATCCACAAGTTGCTTTAGTTTGAGCGCTTCAGCCAATTGATGTGCTGCTTTATCGCGTTCAATTTGCATCATCGCCCGGCCGGTCTCATACTTGTCTCCGGCTGAACTCTTTCCTTCTTCGTTGGCGGCTGCCTGCGCATGATCCATCGCGACCTGAGCCACCGAAATGCGTTCCGTTACCCAGTCTTCTACCCTGCCGTGGTAACCATGGAATCAATTATGGTCTCTGCATCTCTTATACGTTTTAATCCACTTGTGAGTGTGTAATTGGTTTTTCGCCTGTCCTAATTGCTTGAGCATGAACTGATTTGGGTGCTCATGAGGGACAGGTCCCCAGAGGCATTGCAGTTGTATCGCGCAAGGATAGCACTGGACTTAGCATCTATGAC
>JAJTHV010000029.1 GCA_021300095.1 Flammeovirgaceae bacterium
ATTGAGATGACTGCCATTACCTGCCGTCCAACTCATCTGCTTCCTACAATCGCTTTGGCAATTGACTCGAGATGCTCGTTAAATGAATTCAGTTGCGCAAGCATTTGACCGGAAGAATCTCGTTCGCTCAGTCCTCCAAATTTATTGTTCTTCACAAAGATTTCCTTGATTTGATTCCACCGTTCAGCCTGCTGTGGTGTCAGGAAGCCTGCAATCTCTTTGAGTCGCAGTAAATTGGCTTCGGCATCGGAAGTTAACGTCTGCGATTCGCCTTCGTAATGCGAAAGAATTAAAGTGTTCACTTCTTCCGGATTCATCAGCGGCACCACTTTGCCAGCCATCTTGCTCATGTTTCTGTATGACCCTTGTAATTTGAACGGAGGCTCGGTACGATAGGCATCTTTCATAGCCGCACTCGCAATGTATTGCTGGTTCACCAGCATGACTACATCCCGAATTCGTATGATGCTCCGCAATACTGCCATGGCATCATCTACTTCCTGCTGGTTGTAATTTCCTTCCAGCTCCGGCAGCAGTTCTGCCTTGGTCTCGATGTAATTGATGAGTTTATACAAATCATCAAAACTGCGATTACTGATTTGCTGGAGATAGCGATTCTCCGCCACACAATTTTCAATCAAACTAAGTTTGAATAATTGATCTGAACTACCAATCACATCTCCCAGATTGTAAACATCTGCGCGATTCGCCAACATATCCGGAATCTTAAATTGCTCGCCACTTTCGGTATACGGATTTCCGGCCATCACCACGCAGAATCGCTTTCCACGCAAATCATAGGTTTTGCTTTCTCCTTCAAAAATGCCGTCCATTTTTCGCTGACCATCGGCCAATGAAATAAACTTCTGGAGAAACTCCGCACTGCAATGCTGAATATCGTCCACATACAACATCACATTGTCGGCCATCTCAAAGGAAAGATTTATCTTTTTAAGCTCAGCCCTTGCTCCTGATGTGGTGGCTTCGTGCGGATCAATCGATGTGATGCTATGACCAATGGTGGGCCCATTGATTTTTACAAAGTGAAGCCCCATCGTCTTCGCCAGGTATTCCATCAAGGTTGTTTTACCATAACCCGGAGGGGAAACCAGCAGCAACATTCCCATACGTGCCGTACGTTTATCGTCACCGGCTGCACCAATTTGTTTGGCAAGATTGGCACCAATCAATGGAAAGTATACTTCATTGATCAGTCGATTTCGCACAAATGAACTCAGGACTTTTGGCTCCAATTCGGTAATCTTCAGTTCCTGACGATAGGCTTTCACTAACTGTTCCTTCAGTTGGTTGAATGAAGTGAAGGCAGGCACAATTGTATTAAAGTAGTTGCCCATTTTAGTCATGAACTGATGAAACTTCAAGACGTACTTTCCTTCACCATGAATCACCGCATGCGTTCCTTTCAAGCCGGTAAAATCAATCGTATCCGTTGCTACATGTTCTTTGAATGAATGATCTTTGAACAGAATCATGCAAGCGGTTTCATCCAGATACAGCTTATCGTCTGAGCGGGTTCCGGTTTGCATAAATGCCTCCAGCCAGCTTTGGATGATGTAGAATCGCTCGAGCGTATCAAAGCAGGTGTTATTTATTTCTTGCGAGAAAACCGATGCTCGTTTTTGTGCCACCAGGTATTCATCGAATGCTTTTTTAAGTTGTAGCGCTTGTTGACTGCACGTAAAATGTTTGGAAACCGACAACTCTACATAGAGATATTGCGCAACATCTTTGGCGTCCGCTGGGTTATAAGCGATCTTCGATTGAACAAACCGGGAAGACAATTCATCTTCTACGAAGCGAGCACGCTTACTTTGTGGAAAACTCTCCTGGATCGAATAAGCTGCCGTGATCAATTGCTGCAATTTGCTACGTGAAGCATCGTCCAGTCCAAACCAAAACAACTGAGCTGATACACGAACACTCGGAGAAAACTGTAGAATGCCGAGTTCAGTTTGCAGTTTTTTTAATCCGTGATACATGACGGTAGCATCGGCATCATGAACACCTTTCAGATGACCGGCTCCGTAGTCTCGCTCTGTTCTATCTTTCAGGAAAATTTCATAGTTCCAAGGTTCGTGGTGCTGAAGACTTTCCAGATAGGTTTGATACACCAAGTATTCAGCGCGATAAACATCCGTGTTTTCGGATATCAGTTCTTGCTCCCAGATGGCACGATGTTGGTACAATGCTTCATCGCTCACTTGCTTATAAAAGCTGGTCCCAATCAGGTGATAGAATAGACTTTCATTTCTTCGTACGATGGTGAGATCAATCACCTGCTTATTGACCGTAAACTTATACGTGCCGAGCGAAATGATATTCTGACCATCGACAAAAAGATCCGTCTTGTCTTTGAGATTTCGAAGTGCTGTTTCCTGCGAAACCTTTAAGAGGTTTTCCAGATTTTCAGCTTTTGCCACATCTCCAAGTTCCTTTAATTCATCTTTAAGGTTACGTACCTTATCAATCATTAAGTCGGTAGAGAAAAAAGCGTAGATACTCTCTTTGTTGTCGAACGACTGCGCCTTATTCTCAATATTTTTCAGAACCCGCAAACCAATTTGTTCCAGAGCGGTGGTACGCTTGTTGCGTTGAGCCACCAGCATTTCCTTCTTTCCATTGAACGCTTTGATCACCTCATCCCGCTTGTCAGCTATTTTTACGATGAACTCATCGAAGTCTGCAAATTTACTTTCCAGCTCTTCTACCTGAATACTTACCTTCGTAAAATACTCATCGCACTTTTCCGGAGTGCTGGATACATCGAGGAAGTTTACGATGCTCTGATCCAGTAAAGAAAGCTGTGCATAAAACTGACCGGTCGATTCCTGGGCTCTCAGCGCGGTAGTGATACGCACGAGTTCAGCTTTTACTTCATTCAATGAAGCAAAGATCAGTGAGATCTTTTCGACAATGCGTGTAGTTTGTGTAGTGTCGTCTATTTTGAGACTGTTGAGTATATCTATGAGTAGTTCCAGTCCAGCGGAAATTTCCTTGATCGCCTGTTCGACAGGTTGTGATTCGATTACTTTGGTAACGGTGCTGACCAGTTTCTTCAGATCATGAACCTTTGCTTCATACGGAGCCAGCGCTTCCTCTTTCAATAGAAATTGTACCGTATTCTGCGAAAGCGAGCTGTTGTATTGACTGAGTATTTCTTTTAATGCGTTGACGGCCGCTGTATCGATATAGCGCACATTCAGCAAGTCAATGGTTGCTCCTTGCAAGCTCCGTGTGGTTGCCAACAATTTGATCAGCTGATCCAATGATGTGATGGTCGCACCTTTGATATCGATCACTAATTGATCCACCCGTTTTTGAATGGCGATGAGGTTATCCTTGGCGTGCTTGCGTTGTGCCTGTACTTTGGCAAACTCATCAATGGCCGTATTGGCAATCGCTTTAATTTGTTTTAAGGGAGTAGAAAGCGCAAAGGTACTTTCGTCATGGAGCCAGAAATAAGAATCCACAATATCATTTGCACGTTTGTAGATGTCTTCATAAAGCCCTTCGTAGCTGTCCTCTTTCTGTAAAAGCTGCACTACCTCCTGGCTTTCGCTCATCGCACTGACGATCGCTTTGTTGCCAATTTTATAGACCACGTTATCGCTCATGGTCTTATTCTCCTGCAGTGTGGTGGTATAGGGTGTACGCCAGATTTGTACCTGGTGATGCCTGATTGCTTCACTTTCGGATTTAAAATACACCAGCATGCCATCACTAAATACCGTGAAGCCATTGCAGATGATCGGTGTTTCTACTTGTTGGGCGATCACATTGTAGGACATCAACACGTAAGTATTCGTCGGCCTCTGATAGAATACATACAGAAAATCTTCACCATTCGGAGAAGCGATGCTGTTATTAAATTCCAGCTCGGTTACATTCAGATCAAATAGCTTGTGATCGCCACTTTGCAGGTAATAGCCACTCGGAAAAATGATTCCCTGATTGTCGGGTAGAAGAACACCGGCATCCAGTAAACTATTTACCGCCAGCACCTGCTTGGTACGAACATTAAAGATGTAGCCACGAAAATCTTCACCATACGGTTTGATCTTCACCGGAATCAGGTTTCCGAGATCGGCATAATGATATTCCGCATCGTCCAGTTGTTGATCTTTGTTTAATACGGGTTCCGAATAAATTCCTTGGCCTGTATCCGTATTGTTTTCAATCTTGAACGTAATGTCTCCATGTACGGCTTCGATGAATACTTTATCCAATACTGAAACGTGGGGATGTAAACCCAGCCTGCGATGGCTGAGATCGGTTCGTATCCAATCGAATTCATGCTGTGCGGCTCTTTTTACTTCATGAACATTTCGGTCATCGATGTATACCAGTTTCTCATCTTTGATCAGCCATTTAAATGCTTTTCGATCCTCCAGGCTCTTACCCGTTTGAAAGATCAGATACAAGTAGTTCTCTTTCTTATGAAACTTGGCAAAAATCGAATCGCGGTAGTACTTATATAAGTTATTGAAGTCAGTGATAAAATTTTCGTCCTCCAAAAGAGTCAAAGGCTCCGGAGTAAAATGATCGCCCGTAAATTTGTAGATATTGAAAACATCACTGAGTTTGATATTTTCACGCAGACCAAAATGAACATTGTAGCCAAAGATGGTCAGATTACCAAAGGCCATGATGCCGCGCGCAATACCATTGTTCTCGGTTGTGATCCGCTGGTTGGAGGCCAGTTGAAAACCGCTTGAGCTGAAGATCTCTTTTCGAACTTTATTCAGCTTGGCCAGCCTTTCCAACAAATCCAATCGTTGTTCTTCCAGCCTCTTCCGGATGATTTCATACGTGCCGGAGTCCAGCTTTGTATTTATATTTTCAGTACCTGCCATTTAAAAAAGATAAGCGATGATGAATTTTAAGCACTCTTTTAATCGAATGCATTTTTTCCCGACCCACTCGAAGATATTTCAGGCTCCCGATAGGCTCCTGAAATACCATCTTTGAATGGATGTTACAGCTTCTTATTTCCTAAACCCAAACTTGAAGCAAGGTTTGCCAGATTGGTTAGTAGTGGACGGTCATCATCGGTGCTCTTCTGCTGCATCTTCAAAATCAGGCTGGAGATTGTCAGATTTTTAATATCGTTTGTAGTAATGTTATACTTAGTAGCAAATTCTTTGACGCGATCTAAAAGATCTCCTCCCCTTTCACCATCGCCTAGCAGTGCAGTTTTGAGTTGCGTAGCGTTTTCGCTTTCATTGATCAGTCGATCGAAACCTTTCGCATTCGAAATCTGGTTAATGATATTCTGGAAGAACATCGTTTCTCCACCAACGATATCAATCTTCGCGGTCTTCAACGCTTCACCCAAGATCTTCGCTTGTGCATCAGCGATGTGCTTCTGGATATTGATCTGTGCGAGTTGAATTTCTTTTTCTTTGGTGAGCAACAACTTGAATTCTTCGTGATCTTTTCCGACTGTATCCAGCTTCTTCATGGCTTCTGCCTTTTCTTCGATGCCGGCCGCTTCCGCCAACGCCTTTTCTTTCGTCACTTCCGCTTGCGCCAGTCCTTCTTTCCGTCTGGCTTCCGCCATTTTTTCAATATTGGAAGCATCCACGATTCCTTGTCTTTCCGAAGCGTCTGCTTTGGCCAACATCACCTCTGCTTCTGATAATCCCAACGTTGCATCTTCGCGGGACTTCGCGTCTGCCAGTATCTTGCGTGCTTCTGCTTGCTTAACCGCAGATTCCTTGTGTGCATCTGCATCAATGATCATCTGCTTTGCTTTTTCTTCAGCCGCTCTCTTTTCAGCTTCTGCTGCCTTCACGGTGAAAATCAATTTCTCTTCTGCTTGTTGGTTCGCGAGCGTGATACTGACGGTTTTATTCCGTTCTACTTCACGGAACGCTTCCACATCTTTTATGCCTTGTTGTTCTTCCACTACGCCCTTCTCTAAACGAACGCGATCGCGGATCACATCCTGAATATTTTTACGCTCAACTTCTAATGTTTTCTCCTTTTCGATTTGGGCCATGGTAACGATCTTCTCGCGTTCTGTAGCTTCCAGCATGCGGTCTTTTTCTACACGCTCGGTTTCCACTGCAATGGTCCGCTGCTTGTTCTTTTCAGCAATCACCACCTGGCGCTGTTTATTCTCTTCCTGCACCGCCAGCGATTCATCCGTTTTGATGCGCACGGTTTCTCCTCTTAATCTTTCTTCCTCCCGCACCTTTTGAATCTCGGCCCGCTCGCGTGAACGGATGTTTTCGACTTCTCTGAATTGCTTTTCTTCCTTCTCGGTCATTTGGCGTTCCAACTCCGGAATGGCTTCACGGGCTTCCACGTTTTGCTTCTTAATGACTTTCTCTTCTTCGCGTCTGATCAAATTGGCTTTTATGTTTTGTTCTGCAGTGAGCTCTGTAATCTTCTTGATACCCTGTGAGTCCAGGATATTTCCAGCACTTAAGAATTTCATTTCGGTTTGCTCCAAATAATCAATGGCACAGTCATCCAGAATATAGCCGTTCAGATCGGTACCGATGATGTTCAGAATCTCTGTTCTGAATTCTCTGCGAGCTTCATAGAGTTCGATAAAATCGAATTTCTTACCCACTGTTTTTAACGCTTCTGAGAATTTAGCTTCGAACAGATTGCGTAACGTGTCCACGTCACTGGCTCTTTCTGTTCCAATAATCTGCGCTACGTTCAGTACATCGTCCACGCTTTTGTTCACACGCACAAAGAAGGCTACTTTGATATCTGCGCGAATATTGTCTTTACAAATCAGCCCATCGTTTTCGAGGCGATCGATTTGTAATTTCTTGACAGAGATATCCATAATTTCCATGCGGTGAAGAATGGGGATCACATACATACCCGCATTGAAAGCGACTTTACCCCCTCCCACACCGGTCCGCACGATGGCCTTACCATGAGGTATCTTTTTGTAAAAGTTCGCGAATGCGAACAGGAGGATAAAAATAACAAACACAATTCCACCGATCAGCGTGATGCCGATGCCACCGAGTAAGCCCATAGTATTATGAAGTTTTAAGGTTAGAGATAATAAAAAGATTAAAGTGTATGGTTCGATTTAAACAACATTTGAAAGATTGATTTCCGGAATCACCAGGTAAAATTTCTTATCGGGCGATTCGTCCTTAATCATCACTTGCACATCATAGGCAATCGATTCACCTGTTTGGCTTTGCACATTTATGCGAATGATGTCGCTTTGTATTTGTAATTCGGCAGCACCAATCATATCTCCCGATATGGTACTTCGCATGCGGGCAATGCGTCCTAACATTTCGTGCGGTTCTTCGCCATTGTAGCCCATGGCACTGTATACTTTGATTAAAGGGCGTGTGGCATAGCGCGTAAACACATACGCTATTAAAAATACCGGGAATAAGATGAACACTGATTTCCATCCCCATGCAGTTAATCCCATAAAAATGGAAGAAGTGAGGGTTATCGTCCAAGCCAGAATTTTGAAAACTGAATACACCACCATGAATGGCACTTTCCCGATGTTCACAAATTCCATCGCTTTCTGAAAAAACGATTTTTCTGTTGCGTTTTCGTCACCGCCATCCACATCCGTATCGATGTCTGCTCCATGGGTGTCCAGATCGCTTTCGATGCCCACATCACCAAACAAGTCTCCGACAAAAAATGTGGTGATCCAATACAGCGCGGTGATGCCCGTGAGAATGGTCATGATCGCATTGCTCAACGGATTAAAAAGTAAGTCTACAAAACTTGCCATGAATGGTTGAAAATTGGTTTTGCTAGATACCTAATTTTTCTTTGATTGCCTGAAGATCTTTTTCAATTGAAAAGGAGTCGTCTTTCAGGAGGTCGTCCAGTTCGTCTTTCAAACTATGTTTGTTGCGGGCAATTTCGCCATAGGCTTTCGCCAATGCTTCCTCATCTTCCACTTTTGTTTTCATACGCTGGAGCATCGAGACCGTACCGTTGTTGTCGAGTTGGGCCATTTGTTTATTGACATGCTTGGTGGCACTGCTCACCTTTACCCTGGCCTTCAGCGTACGTAGCTCTTTTTCCCACTTGTCCAGGTTTTCTTTGAGAATTTCAGTGTTGCGCTGCATTTCTCGCTCCGACTGTTGCAAGGCTGCTACCTGTAGCCCAAGCTCTTCTGATTCTGTATAATATTTTCTCCGCAGTGACAAGGCCTCTCGTGCAAGCTCTTCCGCTTTGTACAAGTCTACTTGGCCACTCTGAGCCTTTTGCATAATTAATATGGCTTTTTCGGCATAGTTTCTCGACTGTTGATCACAATTGAGCTGCTCATTCTCGGTACGGATTGCGAGTGCCTTTACTTTGGCATACGACTCTGTGGCTTCTGTGAGATCGATGCGCAGTTCGCGAAGACCTTGCTCGGTCATCTTAATAGGATCCTCCATTTTGTCTACCGCGGCATGGATTTCAGCCTGGCCGATTCTAAAAATTCTTTTGAAGATATTCATGACTGATCATTTTTAAGGTTAACAAAAAAAAATCGTTCTGTCTGGTTTACAATTTTGAGAAATCAATGATCTGTTGAGAGAACTCGCTCACCAATAATCCCAAGGAGTTCAGGGCACTCTCAAACTCATTGAAATCCAGATTTTGCAGTTGCATGGTATATCGGAATAATACCCTATTCCCTTCTTCGCTAATTACAAAGGCACCGTGTATCGTGTCTCTGTTTTTTTGAAGCAGTTTTTTAAACATCTCGGTGTTTCCTTCTCTGAATGTAAAAAGGTACTGCTCCATAATCAGGATGGGTGGCGCAAATCCTAGAATCAGGTTATGGATACCATCGGCCTGATTATCTATTTTAAGAATGCCACTTTGTTCGTCTTTATACAAAATTTTGCAGTCAAGCCGGAGTGCGAAATCTTCGATCGTTTCAATAGTATTCATGCGGATCAGCTTGTTGCTGCTTGAACAAACGTAATAAATAAATTTTAAGTTGCAAAAAATATTAGCATTGTTGCTAACAATTTTTACACCTATATTTGTGGAATGACGAAGATTGGAGCCAACATTAAAAAGGTAAGAACCACAAAAGGGATCAGCCAGCAGGCTTTTGCGGATCTTTTTGAGCTAACCCGGGGAAACATATCTTCTTATGAAGAAAACCGAGCGGAGCCTAAGATTGAAACCGTCATACAAATTGCTAACCATTTCAACATTCCGCTCAACCAGTTTATCACACAGAATCTCTCTATTCACGAAATCCTTCAATATAATGGAGATAAACTGATTGAGGAAGAGAAGCACATCATTAATCGACAACTAAAGCAAGTGCCGATCATCAACGATGCCATCTATTTAAAGTGTCATTATGAAGAGTTATCGTTTAATGACATCGATCGTTTTCCGAAGATTGTTCTGCCTGAAATAAATAATCATTCGCTACTCGCATTGAGTTTTAATCCAAATATTCCGTGCCACGAATCACTGCCCCACTATCAAATGAATGATGTGTTGATCTTTGAAGAAGTTACACGACAGAACATTCATCTCTGTCAAAGTAGTATCGGTTTGTTTACAGCTGAGCGGGAGATCTTCATCGGTCGATACGAAACGAAAGATGAAACCGTGGAGATCGTAGTCAATGACTTTACGCGCGCGCGACTTGATTTAAAGTTGAAGCAACGATTCTGGAAATTGTTTGCGTTGTATCAACATGTACAATCCGCGAAGATCTGAGAGGTGCTGGCTATTGTTTAAATTCCGAATACGTAGTGAATTTTTTTCCATCATAAAGAGATAGGCCTGTTTCTCGTGTGCCTATCCAACTATTTCCAGACTTATCTTCCAGAATGGACCATATACTGCTATTGATAAGTCCCTGGCGTGTGGTAAAACGTGTGAAGGATTTACCATCGTACCGAGTTAGTCCGGAACCCGCATCGCCACCGAACCAAAGGTTTCCATTTTTATCTTCGATGATGCGCGTAACGCCACCGTATAAACCATCTTTTTTTGTAAAACTGGTAAACGATTTGCCATCATATCGGTAAGCACCGCCCCAATTGCCGAACCAAATATTTCCGTCTTTGTCTTGTACTTGCGGCCAAGCCCATTTAGTTGGTTTGGGCTTGGGTCCTTCTTGAAATAATTCTTCCAGCTTAAAGTTCGTTACTGATTTCCCATCATATCGATAAACCCCTTCATTGGATCGCACGCCAAACCAAATGTTACCTTCTTTATCTTCTAGCATTCGTTCGATATTATGGTTCGTGCTCAGAAAGCCTTCCTGTTTATCATTTACTACAAACGGTGTAAAGGATTTGCCATCATAGATAAAAACCCCATCGATGGTAGCGAACCACAGGTTTCCGTTTTTTGTTTGCATGCTACTGAATATCCAGCGCGAGTTGCCATAAAGCTTATTCTTATTGGGAGGTAAGTCTTTGGGCAACGGAATCTCTATTTTGGTAAATGTTTTACCATCGAAAAGACACAGTCCCTCTTTTGTACCGATCCAAATTTTTCCATTCGTATCTTCCAACAAGCAATAAATATCATTACTGATTAGTCCATCCGTTACTAAATACCGGCTAAACGATTTGCCGTCATATTTATAAAGTCCGTTTTCGGTGGTTCCAAACCACAGGTTGCCTGCTTTGTCTTGCATGCTGCATTGCACATTCCCATAATTGGGTGATCCGATTGTTTTTATAAGTTTGGGATGCTCCGTTTCTTTTGGCAACTCTTTTTTAACGGGTCCACTACATCCGAAGAAGAAAGTAGCTGTGATTAAAATTACGGAAGTGAGCGCGCGCTTGTTCATCATTTTTTGTTTTGAGAATCAACTCCATCAAAGCTACACGACATTGTACTTGGGTTTAGTAAATGATTTGTTAATAAATGTGAATGAAATGCTAAAAGTGTTTCGCTACGCTCAACTTATCCCTTAGACCTTATCATACAACTCCAGACCTGTTTACACAATCAGGTTTATACTACCGGTGTTTCCGCTTCGCACAACATAATAGATGTAAACAACTGACACCGTTCGCTGAACAGACCCCTTGCCCCTGCGTATTATCTGATTGCCCCTCCGTCCTGACTAGTTGCTCCTGCGTCCTGACTGGTTGCCCCTGCATCCTGATTGGTTGCCCCTGCGTCCTGACTGGTTGCCCCTGCATCCTGATGAGTTGCCCCTTTATCCTGACAGGTCGCCCCTGCGTCCTGATGAGTTGCCCCTTCATCCTGACAGGTCGCCCCTTCATCCTGACGAGTTGCCCCTGCTCCCTGACTGGTTGCCCCTGCATCCTGACTTGTTGCCCCTGCATCCTGACTTGTTGCCCCCGCGGAATTCGCGTAAAAAGAGGGTGAGAGTATAAATTAGATTGTGTAAACAGGATTTAGAGCCTGCATCTATTTTCAAAGATAATTAAATATTGGTTTAGAATGAGCCCCCAGTTC
>JAJTHV010000048.1 GCA_021300095.1 Flammeovirgaceae bacterium
AGATGAGGCGAATGCCGCCAAATCAGCTAACCGATTGTTGCAGTCGATGGCTCTTTCCATCCCAACCATTTGCTCGCCTATTTTTTCCTATCAGGCTGTAGCCGAAACAGAAATAGGAGTGATCATTTGTAAGACAGAGGAGGATTGGGTGAATGCATTTCTTTTTTTGGAAAACGCGAATAACCGAAAAGACTATTCGCAAGCCGCATTTCGAAGCGCTCAGAAGTATAGTTTGGAAAAGCGCGTGACTGAATGGGTAGAAGCTTTCGAATTGACAGATGCATTTATGACACAGCCATCCACAGAATCAACCTTCAAAGAAATCAAGTGTTTATTTTACCTGGAGCTGATCCCAAAAAACATACACTATTTTTCTCGCGTTCCCTTTTCATGGAGAGCGTTGAAAAGTGCAGTTTATTATGTTCGCTTCAAAGTGACGGAGCTGTTTTCAAAGTTGTAATACGCAATAAATGAAAAAGCTTTCCCGATTTCGCAGGAAAGCCTTTCTATTGAATGTATCTAAGACTCGAAGCGAATTATTTTTTCACTTCCTCGTATTCGATGTCTTGCGCATCGTTATTGCTGCTCGTATTTGCATTTGCTCCCGCGCTAGGGTTCGCACCTGCATCCGCTCCGGGTTGAGCACCTCCTTGTGCATACATCTCTTGCGAAGCAGCAGTCCAGGCGGTATTCAAGGCGTTCATGGCCGTATCAATTGCCGCTAAGTCTTGACTGGCGTGCGCTTCTTTCAGCTTGATTAACGCTCCATTGATTGCAGACTTATTTCCATCCGACAATTTTTCGCCAAATTCTTTCAACTGTTTTTCAGTTTGGAAGATGAGGGAATCTGCCTGATTGATTTTTTCTACGCGTTCTTTTTCTTTCTTGTCATTTTCCGCATTGGCTTGCGCCTCTTGCTTCATCTTTTGGATTTCCGCATCGGTCAATCCGCTCGAAGCCTCGATACGAATCTTTTGTTCTTTTCCGGTGCCTTTGTCTTTAGCCGACACATGCAAAATACCGTTCGCATCAATATCAAACGTTACTTCAATTTGCGGACCACCGCGTGGCGCAGGCGGAATTCCGTCTAAATGAAATCTTCCGATGGTACGATTGTACTGAGCCATTTCGCGTTCACCCTGTAAAATATGTATCTCTACAGATGGTTGACTATCTGATGCTGTTGAGAACACCTCTGATTTTTTAGAAGGAATAGTGGTGTTAGAATGTATCAGTTTCGTGAACACACCGCCCATGGTTTCAATGCCCAATGAAAGTGGTGTAACATCCAACAACAATACATCTTTTACCTCACCAGTCAACACACCGCCTTGAATGGCAGCACCCACCGCTACTACTTCATCAGGGTTTACACCCTTCGATGGTTTTTTGCCGAAGAACTTTTCAACTTCTTCCTGGATGCGCGGGATACGTGTGGAACCTCCTACTAGGATAACCTCATCAATTTGTGATACAGAATAACCTGAATCGGCAATCGCTTTTTTGCAAGGCTCTAAAGTGCGCTTGATCAAGTCATCGCTTAATTGTTCAAATTTCGCGCGGCTCAATTTTTTCACTAAGTGTTCGGGCACGCCATCCACGGAAGTGATATACGGCAAGTTGATTTCAGTTTCATTGCCGCTCGACAATTCAATCTTTGCTTTTTCAGAAGCTTCTTTCAAGCGCTGCAATGCCATCGGGTCTTTGCGCAAGTCGATGTTCTTTTCGTTCTTGAATTCATCGGCCAGCCAATTCATGATACGTATGTCGAAGTCATCACCACCCAAGTGAACATCACCATTGGTTGATTTTACTTCGAATACGCCATCGCCCAATTCCAAGATAGACACATCGAATGTACCACCACCTAAGTCGTACACCGCAATTTTCATGTCTTTGTTTTTCTTATCCAAACCGTACGCCAAAGCGGCTGCTGTCGGCTCGTTGATGATACGCTTCACATCCAAGCCAGCAATTTGTCCGGCTTCTTTGGTTGCCTGACGCTCAGCATCGTTGAAGTACGCAGGCACGGTAATGATGGCTTCAGTCACCGTGGTGCCCAAATAATCCTCGGCTGTGCTTTTCATTTTCTGCAAAATCATCGCAGAAATTTCCTGAGGTGTGTACATTCTGTCGCCAATGCGCACGCGCACGGTGTCATTGTTACCGCTCTCTACTTCGTAGGAAACCATTTTCTTCTCACCGGATACTTCACCAAATTTTTTGCCCATGAAGCGTTTGATAGAAGAAATCGTGTTTTTGGGGTTAGTAATGGCCTGACGCTTGGCAGGATCGCCCACTTTGCGTTCTCCTTTTCCATTATCCAAAAAGCCAACAATGGAAGGCGTTGTTCTTCTGCCTTCGCTATTTGCAATTACCACCGGTTCGTTGCCTTCCATTACGGCTACGCAACTGTTGGTTGTGCCTAAGTCAATTCCAATTATCTTTCCCATATTGATTAAGTGTTATTATTTCGGATTTACCCCACAAAGTCAATGATTATGCCACAGGTGTTTTTCTGCCAAAAAGTGACAGAGTGGCATAAAATCCGCAGTTAAGTAAGTGGAAGTGCCTGCTATTTGGCTGTTTTCCCTATTTTGAGTGATTAATGCGGAAGGTATGGTTAGGCTAAATACAGTAAAAAGCCATTGAAGACGGCTTTTCGCTAAAGTTAGATAAGTTAGAATTTCCGAATGAATGGTTGGGCTTAAAACACAAATTGACCATTCGTTATTGAATAGACTAAGGCATTCGAATTTTTATCGAAAACATCTAAAGAGAATATTCCCTTAGTAAAGACTCTTCCATTCGAGTTCACTTTTTCAGTTAAAGTAAAACCACCAACATAATCGAATTTTTCCCATTCGCCATCAATTTTTGGAGGAGAAACGTATTGAGTTGACCTTACAGAACCAATATACTTCTCAAAAGTGATCAGGTTTGTTGTCGAGTTTTTGCCAAAGCTATAGGTTTTCAATTCCATGTCTTTTGGCTCTTGCGGAGTGAAAAGAGTGAGACTGTAGCCATTCTCTGAAAAAGAGTAACAAGCCGTTTGTCCATTGGCCTCAGATAGGGAATAGGTCATATTTTCTCTATAAGCACCACCATTTATTGATGCTGTTACTTTTTGCAATAGACCATTGCATTTTGCTATGATGAGATTTTTATCTTCAATCTTTCCTTTTATACTGATCGACTTGTCTTTATTGGGGCGTGGATCAGTCAGTTGTCCTTCAAACTCAAAACTGAGGTCTCTATTTGCCTTATCGAATTTGAAATTTTTAATAAGGAATGTGGTACTTGGAATGAAATCGGCCGACCGATAGCTTTCATTCTCTTTTTTTGGCCAAGCACCAATTAGTAAAATTTTTCGGATAGAACCCGCATCCGATAAATCCATATCTAGCACGTATTCCTCATTTAACCAAATGTTAGTGAAGATAAGCCCACAGTTTTCATTGATTGAAAAAAGTGCTTGATTTCTGATTACCGAACCATTATTGATTGAAATCTCGTATTTGTTTACATATGGTTCGGGAGCCTTGTCTTCGCACCCAGATATTGTTCCAATAAACAGGATGCATATAATTGATATATTTTTCATAAATAATTTCTTTAGATAGGGTTTGAAAATTTCAAACCCTATCTATTTTAACTTATCTATTGCACTCTTCTTGATTCCAAACTAATAGCAAAAACAGTATTCTCGTATTCTCTCGTATTGTAAGTGCCATTGGCATTTCGTCCAATTATTGCCTTATCTGCAAAGTTAATAATTACCGAGCCCAATTCATCATTCCCTTCGGCATATCTAAGCGTATTAGATATGCTTCGACTTTCTTCTAAAGACGCACCGAATTTGAGACCGAATTTAACGGTTGTTCCAAAGGGTGGGTCAAAACTGAAGTTAGTTGCATATTTAACATTATCCTTTGTGGAGGTGGTAGTTTCTACCAATTATCAACTTCTTCAATCGTTATTTTGATGGTTGATGCATATTGATTCAAATCCCATTTAAACAGCATTAAATTTTGGTTAACGGTTTTACTTTGAAAACCGATAGGTTCAAACATGGTTAACCAATAAATGCTATAAACTTTGTATTGAATATCAAACAATTGGCTCGGGCTTAAAGCAATGGTTTTTGTGTCTTCAGGTCCTAATTTAATTCACGGAGAAGGTGGGTACCTTCTTTAGAACCCAATTTTTCTGCAGATTCAAAGTCCTTACTCGCTTGCTTTTTCTTATTGAGCTTTGCGAATAACTTACCGCGCTCCAGATATGGAAGGGCACTACTTTCATGAAGCTTTTTGGCGAGTTCAATGGATTCAGTAAAGAACGTGATGGCTTCTGCGTCATTGTTTTTCTCCTTCAAAACAAGCCCTTTGACGAAATGTAAATATGGACTCTTGCCCGACTTGAGGGCTTCATCAATTTCACTTTCAACCTTATCCCAATTTTTTTGCAGTACCAGAATTTTAATTCTTGATATCCGGGCATCAACAAAATGTGGAGTTTGTTGAATATATTTATCAAGGTAGGCGATTGCTTGGGTGGTGTCACCTTCGCTAATTAGTTGCGTTATGGAGTTATTCATTAATGTGAGATCAATGGCCCTCATATTATCTGAAACCAGAAAATCACAAACGGCATCTAAATAGTGTTCTTCCTTTTGATAAGCCATCGCGCGATAGCCCACCACTTCTTTATAAATCATGGCTTCCAGTGGCTGCTCAAGTTCAAGAGAATCTCTTTTTAGATAGTCGATAAAATGTGAAAAGTCATCGACCGCACCGGAGAAGTTATTTTGGTGATAGCGCGTTACGCCTCGCAGTTTATAAATCACATGAGTTTCAGGATTGATTTTTAAAACTTCCGAAAAATCTTTTTCGGAAGCACTCCAGTTTTGCAATTCGGAAAGATAAATGCCTCTTTTTTTATGTGCATCTGGTATGTCATTATCAAAAACCAATGCCAGATTATACAGCCGAAACGCCTCCTGATGATTCCCAGAATGTTCGTTGGCGATGGCCTTAAGAAAAAGAGTCAACGCATGTTTGTTGCCATTTTTTACCAAATCAAGTTCGCGAATGCTGGCGTCATATTTGTCTGTTAACAACAAACAGAATCCTCTTTTTATTTTTTTTGCATCCGCTTCATCAAACCCAAAAATGGTGCGTGTAGTATAATTGCCGGCATTTAGAATGTCTATACGTTTATCTAATCTGGTTTGCTGTCCAATAAAGTAATTTTCATCTTCCCGGCTGGCTTGAATTACTTTACGCATATCAACAAATGCAGCTTCAAAGTCCTCTAACCCGATTAATAACTCTCCTCGCCAAAACCGCACTTCAATATTTTCCGGGTCGATCCGGATCAGCGTATTGAGGTCTTTCAGGCTAGCAGTAGGATTTTTCTTATGATTGATAGAGCTCCTGAATAGCAACGCAATTCGATTAAGTGAATCTTTTCGAAGGATATCATTCAGGTAAGGTAAGCCTGCTTCAATGTTGTCTTTTTGAATAATTTCAATCAACGCCAATTTTGTCTTCGCATCTGAAAATTGAGGATCTCTTTCAATGCTTATTTTATAGTTTTTGATGGCCTGCCGTGGATTCCCCTGACTCAGCTCCAATTCTCCTTTCATATAATAGGCCAAAGCCCTATCGGGACTTAGTTGGACAGCTTGATTATACCATTTCTCTGCTCGTTTTGCATTATTTCTGAAGTGATAGATCTTACCTAATTCCAGCATACTTTCGTAGCTATTTGGATTGAGCTTTAAGACAGCGGTGAAGTCAGTCTCTGCATTCTTTAACTTTCGCAGAAGTTTATAGGCTACCCCTCGATAATAACGGGCTACCCAAAAAGTAGAGTCTTCCTTCACAAAATCGTTTAGGTTGGCCAAAGCGGTTGTCAGGTTACCTTCTTTCAGATAGTTAATGCCTTCATTGAGGAACACTTGCAGTTTCCCATCTACTTTCCAAGCAAAGTTTACATCTTCATATCCATACAGCCGTTCAGACAAGAAGTCAGGCGAATCGTCATCCGTAGACTGGCTGAAGCAAAAGTGTGTAAGGAGTATGGAAAGTACTAACAATAAAGATCGCATGCGGTAGTTCTAATCGTTGTTCGTAAATTTGCATATAATCGTAAAGAAATTCAATTGAAATAAATTTCCATGGCTGGCATTCTCACTTCTGTTTCTTCCAAAAGTAAAATTAACCTTTCCAATAAGAAATTCGCTATTGTGGTGGCCGAATGGAATGAGGAAGTAACCGAGCCTTTGTATGAAGGTGCACTTGAAGCTCTGATAAACATGGGTGCCAAAAAGAAAAACATCGTTCGAAAAACCGTACCCGGCAGTTTTGAACTTCCTCTGGCTGCGCAATGGATGGCAGAGCGAAAAGACATCAGCGCAGTCATCTGTCTGGGTTGTGTCATTCAGGGCGATACACCACACTTTGATTACGTTTGTCAGGGTGTAACGTACGGCATTATGAAAGTAATGTTGAAAACAAATAAGCCGGTAGCATTTGGTGTGCTTACTACCCTCAATAAAAAGCAAGCCCTTGAGCGTGCCGGTGGCAAGCTGGGGAACAAAGGGGAAGAGGCGGCAGTGACGGTAGTGAAGATGCTTGAAATGAAATAACTAGCAAAAGAGTGTGAGTGCCAGCTTGTTTATTCTCTGTTTAAAAAATCTTTGCCTTAACATTCCGGTAGTAGAGCCTTAATTTACCATTAATACTAAGGTCATATTGTTTGG
>JAJTHV010000360.1 GCA_021300095.1 Flammeovirgaceae bacterium
CGGAATGAAAAAAAAGAATTTAGAATATTGAATTCAGAATTCAGAATGAAGATTGAAAATAGAAAAACGAAATAAGAATGTAAATAGTAATGAAGAGGCGTAATACGAATTCTGACTTCTGACTTCTGTATTCTGACTTCTAAAAAGTAAAGAGATTGTAAACAACCACTAAACATAAAGAACACCATGGAACACGAGAAAATAGTAGTAGGATTGGACATCGGCACAACGAAGATTTGTGCGATTGTTGGCCGCCAGAATGAGTTTGGCAAGTTGGAGGTATTGGGTATGGGCAAGGCCGAATCGGAAGGAGTGATTAAAGGAATTGTAACGAACATAGATAAAACCGTATTCGCCATTGAGAAAGCCGTGAAAGAAGCCAGCGACATGAGCGGCATCGACATTGGTGTGGTGAACGTGGGCATCGCGGGGCAACATATTCGCAGCTCGATCCACCACGGAAGCATCACACGCATTTCGAAAGAGGATGAGGTGAGCATCGAAGATGTGAACCGATTGACGGAAGACATGTATCGCATTGTGATTCCACCTGGAAGCGAGATCATTCATGTGATGCCACAGGATTATACGGTGGATTACGAAGAAGGCATCAAAGATCCGGTAGGTATGAGTGGCGTGAAATTGGAAGCAGACTTTCACATCATCACGGCACAAACCAGCGCGATCAACAACATCAACAAATGTGTGCGCAGAGCCGGATTGGAAATTCAGGATTTGATTTTGGAACCACTCGCCAGCAGCATTGCCGTGTTGAGTGAAGAAGAAAAAGAAGCCGGTGTTTGCTTGATCGATATTGGCGGTGGTACTACCGACATCGCGATCTTCCACGACAGTATCATTCGCCACACGGCTGTGATTCCGTTCGGTGGAAATATTTTGACAACCGATATTCAGCATGGCCTGATGGTGATGGCGAAGCAAGCCGAGCAGTTGAAGACACGTTTCGGCAAAGCGATTGCGGAAGAGGCTAGCCCGAATGAGATTGTTTCGATTCCCGGCATTCGCAATAGAACGGCTAAGGAAATTTCGGTGAAGAATCTTTCGAACATCATTCAGGCGCGCATGGAGGAAGTAATTGAAATGGCGCATGCAGAAATCATCAGCTCCGGTTATGAGAATCGCTTGGCAGGTGGTATTGTGATTACGGGTGGTGGCTCGCAACTGAATTCATTGAAGCAGTTAGTAGAATATATGACGGGCATGGATGCACGCATCGGTTACCCGAATGAACACCTTGGCAAGAGCAAACTGGAAGTGGTGAAGAGTCCGATGTATGCCACTGCCGTGGGATTGGTGCTATCTGGATTCCGTTCGCTGGATGAGCGCGAGGAGCGCTACAAGGAAGCAAAGGAAAATCAGAAGGTAGTAAAGGTGAAGAAAGAAAAACAAAATCCGGCTTCTGACTTTTTCTCGAACATCTTGAATAAGACGAAGGGATTGTTGATTGATGACTTGAGTGATAAGAACGAGTATTAATATAAAAATTGATCAATTTGAAAATTTGAAAATGAATTCGATTTGAAAATTTGAAAATGAAGTTACTTCGGATGAAAGATGAGATGATTAAATGAGTGCGCACCGCGGCAGGGATTGAAGCGAAAAGCCTCCCGCCATAGCGGGACCAAAGAAAACTGGCGGGGGAGGACTTGTAGCGGAAAGCCCGGCAGCCGCCATAGTGTGACCGCCCAAAGAAAAAAAGAGAACGAGTATTTTGAAAACACATAACAAAGAACAACCACTAAATAACCAACATCATGTTTGAACCAATAAACGGATACAAATTTGATCTCCCCAAACACCACAAGTCGATCATCAAAGTGATTGGCGTTGGTGGCGGAGGTAGCAATGCAGTCAACCACATGTTTCGGCAAGGCATCAAGGATGTCGAGTTTGTGGTGGCGAATACAGATTTGCAAGCGCTGAACAGCAGCCCTGTGCCATATAAACTTCAGTTGGGTGTAAATCTGACGGAGGGACTTGGCTGCGGTGCGAACCCTGAAGTGGGACGCGCAGCCGCGCTCGAAAGTAAAGACCAGATTCGCGAGATGCTGGCCGGTACTAAAATGGTTTTTGTAACTGCGGGGATGGGCGGTGGCACCGGAACAGGTGCTGCCCCTGTCATAGCTAAAATAGCCAAGGACATGGACATCTTAACGGTGGGCATTGTCACGCTTCCTTTCTCGTTTGAAGGAAAGAAAAAATTGGCACAAGCAGACTTGGGTATCGAAGCATTTCGCGCGAGCTGCGACACGGTGCTGGTGATTCTCAACGACAAGCTGCGTGAGATCTATGGTAACTTGTCCATCGGCCAGGCATTTGGCGAAGCAGACAATGTGTTGACTACAGCCGCGAAAGGCATTGCAGAGATTATCACCTTGGCGGGATATGTGAACGTGGACTTTCAAGATGTGCGCACGGTGATGTTGAATGCCGGTGCAGCAGTGATGGGTACTGCTGAAACACGTGGCGATACACGCGCGATCAAAGCTGCACAACAAGCGTTGGCTTCTCCGCTGTTGGATAACCACGACATCATGGGGTCGAAGAAAATTTTGCTTTCGATCATCTCGGGTGAGGAGGCTGAATTGCAAATGGATGAACTCACTACGATCACCGAATATATTCAACAACAAGCGGGTGATGATGCCGAAGTAATTTTCGGTCATGGTGTGGATTCTGCTTTGGGCGATCGCATTCGTGTGACAGTGATTGCTACTGGTTTTGTAACCGAAACGAAAGTGGTGAAGAAGGAAGAAAAGAAAGTGCATGAGTTAGATCGCACACAGATTTCTTTGTTTGACTCGGTAGATGATTCAGTAAATCAACGCGGTGGTGATTTGGAGTTGAAGGTGAAAGGTGAAGTGAATAAATTAGAGGGGAAACCTTCGATGCCAGTTGATCAACCACAAGAGCGCCCGGTACAACAGCCGATGGAGCGCCCTGTGTTGAAGACACCGATCAAAGAAGAGACACCGGAGAAAGAAGAGCCGAAGCGTGAGGAGCGTGCATACACATTCACATTGTTTGATAAAACGGAGACTACCAACTCCAACTCGATCGATGATGAGGATGGTGAGAATGGTTTGTTTGCTGAAGATGATGAATTTCAAATTGGCAGAGAAGTATCGGCTGATCAGGTGATCAATGACGATGGCTTGATGGAGGTGCGCAGAACACGCGAACGCTTAGAGCAACAAGCACGCGAGCGCAGAGAGAAACTGAAAGCGGCACGCAAGCAAGAGATGACGAAGGAAGAATTCAACGAGAAGTGGACGCTGCCGGCTTATTTGCGCAGAGGTGTGAAGATGGACAATGTGCCCCACTCATCGGAGCAATTTATTTCGCGCTACAACTTAAATGACGACAACAACTTGTTGGGTAACAATAAGTTTTTACATGATAATGTGGATTAGAAAGTGAATTCTTTATTCTGAATTCTTTTCTAGTGAAGGCATGGCACATCCGGTATGACTGGTTTTACTCCATTCGTAGTGGTTGTTGGTGGTAAATATTTTTTGCCGATACCGGAGTGCCTTCTTAAGACCAGACTTTTGAATTGCTGTTTTTATTTTTTTCAGCGTTCTGGTCGGGATTTTTTTAGGTGAAAAAAGAAGCCCAGCTTAACCGGCCGGGCTTCTTTGTTTTAAAGTGATCTACTTTATCAAGAAGGATTATTGCTATTCGCCTTTGCAGCATCGCGTGTATTTTTTTGAACGGCAATAGCAGCGAATAAACTCAACATAAACGACATGGCGTAAAATCCTTTTTCACTGAGCGTGAGCGTAGCGTTCCACAGGCCGATGACCAGCAATACGATCGCCAGAATGGTAGAGAACCATGAAAGGCCATAGTAGATATTGGTAACAGGAATTCCTTCCATTTGGTCGCGCACTACTTTTTGCAATGATACAGCTGAGAAAAGCCCGTACATAAGAATAGTAAAGTAATACCCTTTTTCATTGAGCAGCATTTCGGCATTCCATAAGCCAATAAGGTACGATGTCATACCAGCTAGGAGTGCAATCCATGAGGCGGCAATAAATGCATTCGATGGAGCTTGATTGTTCATATTTCATTTTTTAGTGATACGATTGCTAAGGCGAATCGATTAGCCAATTTTTGGTGATTTCCACCAGCCAATAATACAGAATATATTCCTACAACGAAAACCGGAGGAATCTTGTATCTTCGAATCATTAAAATTGTAATCCAATTATCATGAATAAGAAGATCCTATATTTCACCTTTCCGGTGATTCTTTTAGTGGCTATTTATTTTATGGGTCCCACACCCGTGAAACCGGTTTATGACCCAACCATGCCCACGGTGCCGCAGACAGCGAAAGAGTTGGAGAATTATGTTGCATCGCAGGAGAGCAAGCATCAACTGAAACCCGATAATGAAGCGCGCATTATTTGGGCAGACAGTTCCAAAAAGAAAACACCATACAGCGTGGTATATATTCATGGATTTTCGGCTAGTCAGGAAGAAGGTGATCCAATACATGAATCGTTCGCGAAGAAGTTTGGATGCAACTTATATTTAGCGCGTATGGCTGATCACGGTGTAGACACAACCAATCAGCTTCGGTATTTTTCACCTGATCGGTGGTGGGCGAGCAGCAAAGAAGCGTTGGCCATTGGCAAAGCGCTCGGAGATAAAGTGATTTTGATGAGCACTTCCACCGGAGGCACTATGTCAATAATGTTGGCTGCTGAATATCCGCAAGATGTTTACGCGATGATCAACATGTCACCCAACATAGAAATTAATGATGGCAATGCATGGTTGCTCAACAACCCGTGGGGATTGCAAATTGCTCGTCAGGTGATTGGTGGTGAATCACGTGTGTTCCCTCCCGATTCGTTGAAAGACAAATACTGGAACAACAACTACCGACTCGAAGCCATTGTGCAATTACAGGAGTTGGTGGAATCAGCTATGACTTCAGAGACGTTTAAGAAAGTGACCTGTCCATCGTTGACACTCTATTATTATAAGAGCGAAACTGAGCAAGATCCAACGGTGAAAGTGAGTGCGATGAAGACGATGAATGAACAACTCAGCACTCCTGCCGATATGAAAGAGATGGTCGCTATACCTGGAGCGGGAGGCCATGTGTTGGGCTCGCATGTAGTTTCTAAAGATTTGCCCGCGGTACAACAGGCAGTGGAGAAGTTTGCGAAGGAGAAGTTGAAGATGGTGATTCTTGAATAGAAGTATTCACTGATAGGAAAGTAATGATGGAAAGATTAAAATATTGGTCGAAGGTCATAGGTATACCATTGATTACTGCATTTGTTATTCGTTTTTTATTCGGTGTGAATAGTTGGCAGGCATTGTGGAGTGTTATGACCATCACATTCTTTATTTCGCTGCCTTATTTAGTAGGCGTGCTAACTATTTATTTATCAAAAATAGAGCAAGTAGAAAGTTGGACGTATTCCGTATTTGCTCCATGGATACCGATCTTTGGTTTTTTATTACTTACACTGCTTCTAGCTATTGAAGGCTGGGCATGTTGGATAATGATTTTGCCTTTGTTTCTTTTATTTGCCAGCTTAGGTGGATTGACAGGCAGATATTTCAAGAGGAGAAAATCGAGTAACTCAAATCGCCTTCATATTTCATTAGCCGTGTTGCTGCCGTTTTTTATCGCACCCATCGAACGGGCAATTGGTGACATACCCGGATTCTACAAAGCATATACATCTATTGATATAGAAGCTAACCCTTCAATTATCTGGAACAATGTTACGCGTGTTCGACAAATAGAACCTTCCGAAGATAGCCGAAGCATCAATCGTTTTTTGCAAATACCCCGTCCGCTGAGAGCAGAACTTGACTTTGAAGGTATTGGTGCCAAGCGTGAGGCGATATTTGAAGGAGGATTAGTCTTTGATGAAAAAGTGGTTTCATATGAGCATCTGCGCCACATGAAGTTTTCTATCCGAGCCAATACCTACGATATACCTTCTACCACGTTTGATGAGCATGTATTGATTGGAGGAGAATTTTTTGATGTGCTGGAGGGTACCTATGATTTAGAAAAGCTGAGTGAAGGAAAATACCGTTTGCATTTGTACAGTGAATTTAAAATGACCACTTCCTTTAATTTTTATGCAAGTGTATGGGGCAAATGGATTATGGAGGATATTCAAGGGAATATATTAAAAGTTATTAAAAATCGAAGCGAGAGGCACTAGCTTAGATTCGAATTGATATTCACATGCCTTATCAAGGAAGAGCTAAATTTCACAGGCACCCAGAAAATTTTGAGGTCACAGTGACTCCACGAATCAGTTGGAGTAATTTTTTCTTCTCTCTGTTTTGGCTGGGTGGCTTGATTATTTTCGTCAGCCCTATGATCAGTCGTTTATGGGAAGACCCACCCACTGATTGGATTCCTTATGCTTTGCTTTTGGCCTTTTGCATAGGAGGTGTCAACCTTTTGCGTCCTTTTTTGTGGATGTTGCTGGGGAGGGAAACAATTACTATAAAGCGAAGTGTGTTGAAAGTCAGACGTCAAGTTTTAGATATTGGATTTACACGAACGTACACAATTTCACAAATCAGAAACCTGCGAATAAATCCAAGGATGACTCCTACGCATTGGAGAAATACCCGTAATCGTTATTTGTGGC
>JAJTHV010000006.1 GCA_021300095.1 Flammeovirgaceae bacterium
CTATTTGTTAAATAGCCAGGAGCGCAAAGTGGTTTCATTGCAAGACGAATTGTCGTTTATGGAGTCGTATTTGTATCTGCTTCAAATCCGATATGGCGAAAACCTGATCGTTCAAAAAGAAATAAATGCCAGCCCAACGGATCGTTACATTGCGCCCGCGGCTTTGCAAATGCTCATAGAAAATGCCATTAAGCACAATGTGGTATCAAAAACCAATCCGCTTACAATTAAGATTTTTAGCACACCCAATGCGATTGTAGTCACCAACAATTTACAAGAGAAGCAAGTGAAAGAAGAGTCAACCAACCGGGGGTTGCAAAATATTCAAAGCAGATATCAGTTATTAAGCGATGATCCGGTGATTGTTGCTAAAACGGAGACCGAATTTAGAGTGCAGATACCGTTATTACAATTGGCAGAGGTATGAATGTGTTGATTGCGGAGGATGAAGGCTTGGCAGCCGAGCGGTTGGTGTCGATGATTCAAAAATACGATGCCTCTATTTCTATTTTGGATCAGGTTGACACAGTTTCTCAAGTGAAGCAGGCTATTGTATCCGGAAAGAAAATCGATTTGTTGTTTTTAGATATTCAACTGGCGGACGGAAAGAGTTTTGAGGTTTTTGATTCGGCGAGCACGGATATTCCGATTGTATTTACTACGGCTTACGATCAATATGCCCTCAAGGCCTTTCAACATCATAGCATCGATTATTTGCTGAAGCCCATTCAGCAGGAAGACCTCACCCGTGCGCTGGATAAATACAATCGCTTAAACAGCAAGACCCACATTGACCCGCAGACGCTGCAATCCTTACGCGAATTGATGGAGCATAAAATTCCATCGTACAAACAACGCATTGTAGTAAAGGCAGGTAACAAAATCACCTTTAAGCAAGCAGCCGATGCCGCGTATTTTTATGCAGATGGAAAAGAAGCGTACCTCGTAACGCAAAAGGAAAACAGAAAACACTTAGTCGCGTACACGCTGGAAGAATTGGAAGAGATGCTCCACCCCAACGATTTTTTCAGAATCAGTAGAAAGTATATTGTGCGGGCAGATGCCATTGCCGAAGTGAAAGGCACCATGACTACCCGATTAGAAATAAAACTAAACCAGCCGTGCCAACATGATTTGACTGTGAGCCGCGAACGAACCGCAGACTTCAAAAAATGGTTGGACAGATAAGAACCAGAAAATTTACAGAACCTATGATAAAGCCCATTTTATTTTTTATGATTTGGATGATGGCGATTTCAGGTTATAGCCAACAAGCCCCTACTACCATTGAAGACCTGAAAGTGCAAGTATTGCAAATGCAACAAGATGTAGACAACATTCAGCTGAACTTAGTCACATCGGAAAAAAAATTCAAGCGCGGCATCTTAGTCGCCACCATCGGGTATACTGTCACCATCACCGGGGGACTTTTGCTCGGACGCTCAAACGACCAACTCGGTCAGGTCTTGTTGGTAGCCGGAGGAGTTACTGGGGCGGTAGGCACGGTATTGCTGGTAGATTCATTTAAGTATTTGGGTCGTGCAGGCAGGAAGAAGAAATAATCCCATACGTATTTCCTGCTACCATCCGACAGGTGTTTCCAACCGCTTTTTTTGATGTTTGGGGATTGCGTTTGGATTGGCAAGAAATCATCACCCAGCCAAAGCAACCTGATCAATAAGAAGCCAATGAATTTATGCCTCGGATTCAGTAATGGAAAAGATTTTCCACTCATACTCCTTTTCAAAATATTCAATCACGTGCATCTTCAATAGTTTTTCCTGCTCGAGCAAGTCGAAATGCGGTAGTTTTTTGATGAGTTTCCAATGAGGCCAGCCATCTTTATCGAGGCCTTCCAATTCATAATAACCAGCCAGACTCAGCACTTTGCAAATGGCAATGTGCATTAAGTCTTGTTTTTCTTCTTTTTCAAAACGCTTCGCTCCCCGGCCTAATTCCTGAACGCCAATTAAAAACAGAACTTCATTCAAGTCTTTGGGCTTCTTTTGAATCTGTTTTTCAATTTCTTTCAAAAGGTAATTCCACTGCCGCTCCAAATCCAGATCACGCTTAAACATAGACTTATTTGTTCAGTTCTTCCCAATACTCAAACGCTCTTCGCAAATGCGGAATCACAATCGTTCCGCCAACCAGTGTCGCAACCCCCATGGCTTCGTGTACCTCGGCTGTTGAGAAACTCAATTCTTTGCACTTTCCCAAATGATATTTCACGCAGTCATCGCAACGCAGCACGAGTGAACAAGTCAACCCGATTAGTTCTTTCGACTTCACATCAAGGGCACCCGCCTGATAGGCATTGGTATCCAAATTGAAGATTCGCTTGATGATCAGATTATCCGCCTCCAGAATTTTTTCATTCATCTGGCTGCGATAGGAATTAAATTGTTCGACAAGTCCCATATATTTTCAAGAAAGTTTGAGCAGCAAAAGTAACCACTAATCCATCCACCGGAAAATTCATTTTAGAACCTGGAAAAAGGCGCAAAAATGGACACAATTCGGCAGGTTTTGTCAAACCCTCAATTTTGTAAATCATTCGTAGAATCGTGCGTTTACCGAATTTTTAGTAGCTTCGCGGCTCAATAATTTGTCATCAGATGAAACTCTCATATTCCTTTGTAGGAGCCTTTTTTGTTTGGTGCCTGGTGGCATCGCAGTGGTATATAATTAGTGTAAAAGGAGTCTCCACGGATCCGGCTCAGTTCAATTCGCAGGCAGCCACCACAGCCATTTTTGAAATTCTGGTGATGCTTGTGGTAGCGGTTTTCATCGGCTTTGCGATCGCCTGGTATCAGCAACAAAATACGATTGATCAAACGAAAAAAACGTCTACAGATGCGTTGCAAAATGAAAAGAAGCAATTGGACGAAATGAAAGCAGCTGCGATGCGCAGCGTGAGAGAAATGGAATTGAATTTGGTTCGCACCGAGGCTGTGTTGAAGGAAGATAACCATCGCATAGCAGACGAGAGCGAACGACTAAGAGCTGCGCTGAAGGAAAAAGATGAAACGGTAGCTCTTTTGAAAGAAGAATTACACACCCTGCGGCCCAAAATTCAATTGGCAGATGTTGAATTGGGTAGGTATGCCATGCAAATCAAACAGTTGGAGATGCAATTGGTGAATGAGAAAATGATAACCGATGGGTTGAAGCAGGAATTGGAAAAGGCACATACGCCCAAACGCAAACCAGCCGAAGCGTTGATTGAAAAAGTATCGGAGAAAAGCAGAGACGATCTCAAGATGATTTCTGGTATCGGACCCGTCATCGAGAGTAAGCTGAATGCAATTGGAATCTACACGTTTAAACAGATCAGTGAATTCACACCTGAAACAATTGACTACGTAACATCATCCATCAAATTTTTTCCCGATCGGATCGGCAGAGATAATTGGATTGGACAAGCGGCCGCACTGATGCGTCACAGAAAGTAAAGAAAAAATAGTCGGATACTTCTTTCAACCCTCTAAGGCAGATACATTTTTTCAATCTCCCACTCGAGTCCTGCCAATACTTTACTGGCAAATATGCCCGTTTTCAGTGTGTATGAAACATACTTGCCATCTTGGAGCAAATCGATAATCACCACCTTGTTATCAAAGTCGATAAAATAGATTTCGGGTACCAAGTTATTTTGGTAGAGCGGACGTTTTTCTTCCAAATCTAATTTACGGGTGGAGGGCGAAATGATTTCAATTACGAGATCAGGCGTACCATTGAATCGGTCATTAGTATATTTTCCTTCGTTAGTATCTGCCACAAAAAAGATATCTGGCTCAGGATGATAGCTACTCGATAAGCCTACGGATAGGCGGGATCCAAAAACTTTGCCTAATTGATCTTTTTTTACAAAAAGGTTTAATTGAGTAATCAACTCAACAAAAATCTGTTCATGAATGACACTTGCTCCCATTTGAATATGAATAAATCCATTAACAAAATCAGCTTTGGTTTCTTCCAAAGCATAAAATTCATCTAAGCTGCCAGCAACCGTGATGAGGGAGTCATGTTTGTTGAGAAGTCGTTCCAAACCAATATCTTTTTCTGCAACGATCATTTCGATATTTGTCTTTGTCCTTTTAACAAATCTACAAATTTCCGCAAAAAGTAAGCACCCGTTTATCAACCGATCTTAGTGCAATCCGAAATGCGGGTATTTACCAATGTCTTACTATCTTTCGACATGCTCAACCGATTCCCTAACGACCGCGTCAATAATTTTTGCGATGCCGTATTTGCCATCGCCATGACTTTGCTGATTCTGGAAATAAAAATTCCTACCTCGGCAGATTTAACGAGTTACGGAACCTCAGGTGTATTGCTCCGGCTCATTCCCAGTTTTGTGGGATTCTTCATCAGCTTTTTAGTAACAGCACTCTATTGGCGCGCACACTTGATTTTAGCTCAGTTTGTAAAAACTTATGATAACCGATTGCTGTGGTTAACTGTTTGGCTGCTGATGTCTGTAGTGTTGTTACCATTTTCAACAGCCTTTTATTCCAAATATTTTGCATTAAACGGACCCTTCGTTGTTTACTGCGTCAATTTGGTAATGATCGGGGTATTCAATTTAGTTATGGTTAACTATATCGTGAAGAAAGAAGGATACAGCGAAACACTTACCCCGTTTGTAGCCGCACGCTTGCGCTTTCGCGCGATGATCGCACCAGCCATTTGGTTGTTATCCGGAATTTGGGTTTTCGTGGAACCGCTTTCGGCTCGTTACTTATTTATTTTGATTTTTATTCTACAGGCTATTGGCGAGCGGAGGCTGGATCGCAAAGAAAAGGCAGCAGCGAGTGCGTCTGAAAAGCAATAGAATTATCGATCCGCATCCAACTTTAATACGAGGTGAAAACCCACGCGCAATTGTTGATCTACCTTGACCAAACCCAGCATGTGTTTGGGTGCCTCTAAGTTAAAATCGGCAAACAGAAATTGTCTGCCACCTTTTAAATGAATCAAGCCAGAAGGCATGGCCGCAATGGAACAATCCATTTCAAACAATTTGCTCACTCCGGCTAACGAAATACGCACCACGCTTTTGAATTTCTCTTCGCCCGATTTATAGGAGGGCGCACGCTCAAAAGAAATGAAGTCAATCAGAATGACCGGATGTGTTTTGCTGTTGATGGTCTTTCGGAAATCAGCCGTCATGGGTGCGATGCCACAATCAAAACTGCGCGCATCGAGCGACACTTCGCCTTTCACAAATACCGGCCGCACATTGCGACCGCCTTCATGCAGCACTAGTGTATCCTTTCCGATGTAGCGCGGGATGGCACAGCTATATGAATTTACATTGGTCTTCCCTTCAATGATCAGCCTACTATCCGGCAGTACAATCAACCGATGAACAAGCACATTATCCGTGCGAAAGCCGGAAAGCAAGAAGACAAGCGAAAAGAAAGAAATGAGATTTTTCACACGCTTAAATTAGTACAAAAAAAGAAATTCCGGCCGATGAATTCACCTGCCGGAATATTCTTACAACAAAACCTACCAATCAAAAACTAATTGCTCCTTGAATGACAAACCCGTCAAACTTACCATTGTAGAAGCGGTTGTTTGCACCGGTATCTTTAAAGCCACCGTAATTTTGGGTAACGTATTCGCCTTTCAACAAAATGTTGGGGGTAATAAACCAACCACCACCAATTGAGGTCCGATCAATTGTAACGTCATAGCGTGTTCCTAAAACGGTAGCAGTGTAGCCTTCACCGATGGTAGCATTGACAGTGATATAGCGGCCACCGAAGTAAAATTGTTCATTGCGGCCAAAGCGATACAAAGCTTCGATTGCAGTTTGTTGTGCTTTGCGATCATCTTGTTTTGCATAGCTGGTGCCTTCACCATTTTCAAAAGCACTATTTCCTTTTGCCCATTCAAACGTACCAAACACTTCCAGTCCGCTGAATTTCACGAATGGATTGATTACGAAAGAAGTTAAGTTGTCGCGGAAACCGGGATTGAAGCGACCAGAGAAAGCATTTCCGGTTAAAGTAACAGGAGCGTTTTCCATTACGTATTGATAGTTTGATCCGGTACGGTCACCACCAAACAATGTGTTGCTGATAGAAGATTCGGTGGTGACAGCGGATGCCGTAAGACGTACCCGTAATTTTTCTTGCAACTGTTTGTCGAATCCCACTTTAGCATATAATGATGGAGCACGTTTTCCACCAATGGGTGTAGAAGGAGCTGCAATATTACCTTGAATTTCACCATCGGTATATCCGCCCATTAACAGGAAGCCATTCTTTTTCCAGTATAACTCTGCTCCAATTTCCGTAGTGAACGCATCCATAATGTTGTTTTCAATCCAGGGGTTCCATAGCGTATGACCGCCATCGCTTCTACGAAAGTGTGCATCACCATAGTTCACTTCCATGTGACCTACTTTCAGTGTTAGGTTTTTCCAAAGATTATCAAAGAATTCACTTTTCAAGAATCCAACCTTGTCGATTTGCAGGTAGCCACCTTTTACCCAAAACTCATTGTGGTGATGAGATGACATATATGATATCAGATTTAAGCTTACGCCATCGTATAACTGCACATCGATATTAAAGTTGGCCTGAGCAAGTGGAAAGCCGCCACCCATTTCATATAATTTTGTAGGGCTGCTTACAGGCAAACCATTGCTATGACTTAGGCTTTGGTATCCCTGCGTGAAACCGGCTCCGAAACGAATTTTCAGTCCTTCATAAGGAATGGTATCGGTTTTGGGTGTTTCATAAACATTGATGCCTGTCTTATCATACGCACGTAAATATTGAATTTTGGGTTGAGTCTGAGCCATCGATGCTGAAGTCAACAGCATGAGACCAAAAAGTAGTTTGAGAATTGAAAAATTAGTTTTCATAAAAAATTGGGTTTTAAAGTTGTCGTTTAGATTTTAACTGCGGCTAATTGTAAATTGAAGCTGATGGTGATTTCGTCTCCGGTTTTGACGGTGCCAAACATGAAGACCGGAGCCTCTACCTGAAAATCACTCATCTTGATTTTTTTACTGCCCGTGCAAATGAGTGTGCCGTTGTTATTGGTGCATGTAGCTTCAATCTGAATAGGCTTCGTCACTCCTGCGATGGTTAAGTTGCCGGACGCTTGAACCACATTTTTTTGAATGGTCGCGGACAAGACCGTGAACTGTATGCTTTTGAACTTGTCTGCCTTTAATGCGGTGTAGGCATTTTTATCCATCGCTTTGTGTGCACTTTTCAGGCTGTTGGCTGGTATGGTTAGCGTGAGCGATTTGATTTGAGCAATCCCCGTGGAGGATGCTTCCATCGAGGCCTGAACATTTAACTCCAAAGAGGTCATCGTCCAATCATGAAGAGTAGAGGTACCGGCTATGGTGATGTACGAATCTGCTGCTTGCTTGTAGTTTACCTGCCCTACGGACCACAGCGAGCTGCCGCAGAAAATGAGAATAATCAGAAATTTTTGTGTTTTGGTTTTGTTCATAACAGCTTGGTTTTGTTGAGTCAAAGGTGGCCTCTTCGGTTTGCCTGCGTAATGATTATTGACCAGCTATCCGTATGATTTTTGGTCAATTCAATTGCTGACTTACATCATGAAATCGGCCACTTTTTGGGGTGGAAAAATATTTATTTAAGAATACTCGGCATGCAGAATAATTTTTCTATATCTTCGTAACCGATTGAAAAGAGACGAAACCATAGATTATCACATCAAAACTGCCTGGCATGCCATTGCACGTATGTACAATCAGCAGGCCATGAAATATGATGGCACTATGTCGATCGGTTATGCTTTGCTTAATATTTCATCAGAAGATGGAACTGCAGCCATGAAGATCGGACCACTGATGGGACTTGAGCCAAGAAGCCTCACCAGGCTCTTACAATCGATGGAGGAGAAGGGATTGATCTTTCGTCAGGTTGACCAAAATGATAAACGTTCTGTAAAAGTACTTTTAACAAAGGAGGGCAAGAAGATGAAAGAGAAATCGCGCGAGACAGTACTGCGATTTAATGAAGCAGTTCGGGAAGAAATTTCCCCAGAAAATTTAAATGTGTTTTTTGAGGTGGTGCAAACCATCAATCAGATTATTGAGAAGAACAATATTTACGAGAAAGCAACCGTATAAAAAGCATGCCGGGAATAAACCGCTTCCAACGGATTATGAAGGCTTGTGACAATAATTAAAAAGTAAAACGTCATGAACAGAAACATTCGCAAAGTTGCCGTATTAGGTTCCGGAATCATGGGCTCGCGCATCGCTTGCCACTTCGCCAACATTGGATGCGAAGTGCTGCTGCTCGACATCGCTCCAAAAGAATTGACCGAGGACGAGAAAAAGAAAAACTTAACACTCGATCACCCGGCTGTTAAGAATCGCATTGTCAATAGTGCGTTTGAAGCTACCCTAAAAGCCAACCCGGCTTCGCTCTTCAGCAAAAAATTTGCTTCGCGTATTAAGCTGGGCAATTTTGCCGATGACATGTCTAAAATCAAAAACGTAGACTGGACAATCGAGGTGGTTGTAGAGAATCTGGATATTAAAAAGAAAGTATACGAAGAAGTTGAAAAGCACCGCACACCGGGCACACTCATCACTTCCAATACATCCGGTATTCCTATTCACCTGATGGCTGAAGGCCGCAGCGAAGATTTTCAAAAACACTTTGCGGGCACACACTTCTTCAACCCTCCGCGTTATTTAAAATTATTGGAGATTATCCCAACAGGTAAAACAGATCCTGCCGTTACGAAATTTTTAATGCACTATGGCGATCTTTTCCTGGGAAAGACAACCGTGTTGTGCAAAGACACGCCAGCCTTCATTGGTAATCGTGTGGGAATTTTTGGTTTGCTGAAGGTGATCGACTCCATGCGCAAATTTGATTTAAATGTGGATGAAGTTGATAAACTTACAGGCCCTGTCATTGGCCGACCAAAGTCAGCTACCTTCCGCACATCCGATGTAGTGGGCTTGGATACGTTGGTAAAAGTATCGAACAACCTCTATGCCGGATTGGTAAATGATGAAGGCCGTGAAATGTTTAAGTTGCCTGAAGTTGTTACCAAGCTGGAACAGAACAAATGGTTGGGAGATAAAACCGGTCAGGGCTTTTACAAGAAATCGAAAAACGCAAAAGGAGAAACAGAGATCTTAACACTCGATCTTAAAACTCTCGAGTACAAGCCAAAGGCAAAAGCAAAATTTGCTACGCTCGAAACCACCAAGACGATCGACAACCTGAAAGATCGTTTCAAAGTATTGTTGGCAGGCAAAGACAAAGCCGGTGATTTTTACCGCGACTGTTTCTATGGTTTATTTCAATACGTTACCAACCGCATTCCCGAAATCAGCGATGAACTTTTCCGTATCGATGATGCAGTAAGTGGTGGCTTTGGCTGGGATCTCGGTCCGTTTGAAACATGGGATGCTGTGGGCGTAGAGAAATCCATTCCACACATGGAAGCGGCCGGATACAAACCAGCGCAATGGGTATACGATTTGTTGGCGGCTGGCCACAAATCATTCTACAAAGCAGAAGGAGGTCAGAAAAAATATTACGACATCCCTACCAAAACATATAAATCCATTTCCGGTAGAGAGAGCTTCATCATTCTTGAAAACAAGAGTGAAAGCGTTGTTTGGAAGAATGCCGATTCAAAGATCATCGACTTGGGCGATGGTGTACTCAACTTTGGCTGGCACAGCAAGAGCTTCACACTTGGCAGCGCAGTGATTGAAGGTATGAACAAGGCGATTGACCTTGCAGAGAAAGATTACAAAGGTTTGGTGATTGGCCATCAAGGCGCAGACTTTTCGCTTGGCGCGAATCTGGGTTTGGTGTTTATGTATGCCATTGAGCAAGATTATGATGAGATTGATTTCATGATCAAGGCATTCCAAAATTCGGTGATGCGTATCCGCTATTCATCGGTGCCCGTGGCGGTTTGTCCGCAAGGCCGCACGCTAGGTGGAGGTTGTGAGATGACCATGCACGCAGACATTGCGCAGGCTGCTGCTGAAACATATATCGGTTTGGTGGAAGTAGGCGTAGGCCTTATCCCCGGTGGAGGTGGAACGAAAGAATTTACAAAACGAGTGAGCGATGCGATGGAAGAAGGCGATGTGGAATTGAATGCACTTCAAAATGCATTTATGACCATCGCGACAGCCAAGGTGGCAACTTCAGCCGAAGAAGCGCGCGAATATGGAATCTTGAAAAAGCTAGATCGCGTATCGATGAACAAAGATCGTCAGATAGCCGATGCAAAGCAGGCCGTGTTGGATTTGGTTGAAGCAGGATACACCATGCAACCACAAGCGCGTAATATTAAAGTGCAAGGTCGTACCGGACAAGCTCTCTTCTTAGCGGGTCTACAAGGCATGCGTATGGGCAATTACATTTCTGATCACGATGCAAAAGTAGCCAAGTGGATTGCCAACATCATGTGTGGAGGAGACTTGACATCACCACAAGAAGTAAGCGAACAATATCTTTTGGATTTGGAACGCGAAGCTTTCTTGTCGCTGACCGGAGAGAAGAAAACCTTGGAAAGAATCCAAGCTATTTTAACTGGAGGGAAACCATTAAGGAATTAGTAGGCAGTCGGCAGTAAGCAGGTTTAAAAGTAAGCAGTAAGCAATTGACAGTAGGCAAGGTTTGGTTAAATGTAGAATGGCTGAGTCAAATCAAAGTTTCCGTGATTTAACAGTATATAAGAAAGCTTTTGACCTGGCCATGAAGATTTTTGAGATGACAAAAGAGTTTCCAAAAGATGAAAAATATTCTCTAACGGATCAGATCAGACGCTCTTCACGATCAGTGTGTAGTAGCATAGCTGAAGGTTATCGGAAAAGAGACTATCAAGCATATTTTGTAAGCAAGTCATCGGATGCGGATATGGAGAATAGTGAGACTCAATCTTGGTTGGATTTCTCATTGGCTTGTAAATATATAGATGATGTTAAATACAATGAACTTTTAAAACGTTCGGAAGAGGTTGGAAGACTATTAAATCATATGGTTGAAAACCCGGAGAAATATTTAAAACAAAAGAGTAAAAATTCGAAGCTGTAGTGATTTGCTTATTGGTAATTGCCTATTGCTTACTTTAAAAACAGATGTTAACAAAATCAAAATAGTTATGGATGCATACATTGTAGCCGGTTTCAGAACCGCGGTTGGTAAGGCAAAAAAAGGAGGGTTTCGTTTTGTACGACCTGATGATCTTGCCTCGGATGTGATCAAGCATTTGGTTAAATCTATTCCGGGTTTGGAAAATAAAATGGTCGATGATTTGATTGTGGGAAATGCCGTGCCTGAGGCAGAACAAGGCATGCAAATGGGTCGCATGATTTCGCTATTGGCACTTGGCCTCGATGCGCCAGGCATGGTAATCAATCGCTATTGCGGATCAGGTGTGGAGGCCATCGCCATCGCGAGCCATCGAATACAAGCAGGGCAAGCGGATGTAATTATAGCCGGTGGAACTGAGTCAATGTCGTTGGTGCCGGTGATGGGTTTTAAAACGGCATTGAATTATGCGATTGCAAAAGATCATCCAACCTATTACACCAGTATGGGCTTAACAGCCGAAGAAGTTTCTAAGCAATATAAAGTTTCGCGCGAAGAGCAAGATCAGTTTTCGGTGGAGTCGCATGCGAAAGCAGCAGCAGCATGGCAGGCAGGCAAATTCAAAGATGAAGTGGTGCCCATCACAGTGAAGGAAGTGTATGTGGATGAAAACATGAAAAAGAAAACCCGCGAGTACATTGTAGAAAAAGACGAAGGCATTCGTGCAGATACCACCTTCGAAGGATTATCAAAATTAAAGCCAGTGTTTGCAGCAGGAGGAACCGTAACAGCAGGGAACTCTTCGCAAACTTCAGACGGAGCTGCTTTTGTGGCTGTGATGAGTGAGAAGATGGTGAAGCAACTGAACTTGAAACCCATTGCACGGATGGTAAGCTATGCTACTGCAGGTGTTGATCCGCGCATCATGGGTATTGGTCCAGTCGCTGCTATTCCCAAGGCGTTGAAAATTGCCGGACTGAACTTGCAAGACATTGACTTGATTGAATTGAATGAAGCATTCGCAGCACAGTCGCTGGCAGTGGTGAAAGAGTTGGGCATTGATCGCGCAAAGCTAAATGTGAATGGAGGTGCGATCGCTGTGGGTCATCCACTCGGTTCATCCGGTGCGCGCTTGTCCGTTCAGCTATTCAACGAACTGCGCAGACAAAATAAAAAGTATGGAATGGTGACCGCGTGTGTTGGTGGAGGACAGGGAGTAGCTGGGATCTATGAATTATTAAATTGACAGTTGACAAATCAGCAATTGACAATGGCGATGGATAAGTATAGAGAAGTTGGTAAAGAAAATCAATTGTCAATTTTGAATAAAATGTTTTTACACAAACAAAACCTATAAATATTTATAAACTGTTGTCAACTGCCTATTTGTCAATTGTCAACTTGTTATAAGAAAGCACTAAATACATAAGAAGATGAACACAACGACAGCAACGAAAAAAGCAATTAAAGGAGGAGAGTTCCTCATCCGTGAAACACAGGCACACGAAATTTTTATTCCGGAGGAATTTAGTGAAGAGCAAAAGATGATTGCTCAAACGTGTAAGGACTTTTTGAAACAAGAAGTTTATCCACATCTGGATTTGATCGACTCACAAAAAGATCCCAAGCTCATGCCTTCTCTTTTGGATAAAGCAGGCGCGCTCGGATTGTTAGGAACATCCGTTCCGCAAGAGCTCGGAGGCTTCGGAATGGACTTTAACACAACGATGTTGGTGGCGGAAGCAGTTGGAGCCGGTTACTCATTTGCCGTGGCTATCTCTGCACACACGGGCATTGGCACATTGCCGATCTTATATTATGGCAACGAAGAACAAAAGAAAAAATACATTCCGAAGTTGGCCTCGGGTGAGTGGAAGGCAAGCTACTGCTTGACAGAGCCGGATTCCGGTTCGGATGCCAACAGCGGTAAGACCAAAGCGAAACTCTCGGCTGACGGAAAACACTATTTGATTACCGGTCAGAAGATGTGGATTACCAATGGTGGTTTTGCAGACATCTTTATTGTGTTCGCCAAAATCGATAATGATAAAAACCTCACTGCATTTATTGTAGAGAAAACATTCGGTGGCATCACCATGAATGAAGAAGAAAAGAAAATGGGTATCAAAGGATCTTCTACCCGTCAGATTTTCTTCAACGACTGCAAGGTGCCGGTGGAGAATATGTTGAGCGATCGCGAAAACGGATTTAAGATTGCCGTGAACATTCTGAACATTGGCCGCATTAAATTAGGTGTTGGTGCGTTGGGAGGATCGAAGGGGACCATCAGTCAGGCGATTAAGTACTCCAATGAGCGTAAGCAGTTTGGTGTTTCCATCTCTACGTTTGGTGCCATCAAGCACAAGATTGCTGAAGTGGTAACGAAAATTTTTGCTTCGGAATCGGCACACTACAGAGCTTCACAAAATATTGACGATGCGTATGATGCCTTTGTTGCCGGTGGAATGGAGAAAGGTCAGGCTCGTTTGAAGTCGCTGGAAGAATTTGCGATAGAGTGTGCGATCTTAAAAGTACACGGAAGTGAAGTGTTGGATTTTTCCGTGGATGAAGGTGTACAGATTTACGGAGGTATGGGCTTCTCAGCGGAAGGCCCGATGGACCGTGCGTATCGCGATGCACGCATCAACCGGATCTTCGAAGGAACGAATGAAATCAACCGACTTCTTACGATCGACATGCTGTTAAAGCGTGCGATGAAAGGCACATTGGATTTGATGACACCTGCTATGGCGGTTCAAAAAGAATTGACTTCCATTCCTGATTTAGGTGCCAGTGATGACACTGCCATTTTTGCGAAAGAGAAAAAGGCCTTAGCGAATTTGAAGAAAGCGGGCTTGATGGTAAGCGGTGCGGCTGTGCAGAAGTTTATGATGAAGCTATCAGATGAGCAGGAAGTGTTAATGAACCTAGCGGACATGCTGATTGAAGGGTATGTAGCGGAGTCGGTGCTGTTGCGTGTAGAAAAATTGATTGGAGTACGTGGCGAGAAAGCGTGTGAGATTGAAATCGCGATGGCGATGATTTATTTGCACTACGCGATTGAGAAAGCGGCTGGTGCCGGCAAGCAAGCGATCTATGCTTTCGCAGAAGGCGATGAGCAACGCTTGATGTTGTTAGGCTTGAAGCGCTTCACTAAGATTGATCCATACAACTTGAAAGAAGCCAGACGCAAAGTGGCAAACCATGCGATTGGCAAAGGAGAGTATCCGTTTTAACCTCACCCCAACCCCTCTCGACAGGAGAGGGGCTTGGCCTACGATAAAAAACCCGCGAGAGATTGCGGGTTTTTTTTATACGTGTAACTGCGATCGATAAGTTATACTGTATTCCTCGGCTAGATGTTAAGACAATTCTGCTAGCACACACTCAAGGTTAATTAAGGTTAAATAACGTTAAGACAAGGTTAATCTTTATACAGTTTGATGATATATCAACTATCATTGCATCATCAATATGGAAAAGCTCGATCAGGTACTCTTCTTTACATTAGAAAAATCGATTAAAAAGTATCGACAGTTTGCGCAAAAGCAAATCGATAGCGCGAACATCGATATCACCATCGACCAATGGCTCGTGCTAAAATCAATTCAGGACTTACCTGATATTTCACAACATCAAATTGCCGAGAATGTATTTAAAGATTACGCCTCCGTTACCCGCATGATCGAACTTTTGGTGAAAAAGGATTATTTGACTCGAGCCTTTCACGCCACAGACAGAAGAAGATTCAATTTGATCATTACGAAAAAGGGAAACTCTGTGCTGGATAAATTAATTCCCATCATAACAGCCAACAGAAAGCAAGCGCTAAAATCATTGACCAAAGAAGAGATTGAAAAGAACAGAGCATTTCTTAACCGAATAATTGAAAACTGTAAACCGGGAATAGGTAACCTTTAAATCTTAGATATGAAGAAACTTGTGATCGTGTTGTTGGCGTCCATTTTATTTGTCAACGTTGGGCTTGCCCAAAACGGAACAATTGAGATTCCGTTTACCATGGATCGAAATTTGATTTTGATTAAAGCAAAAATGACTGGTAAAAACGAGTACGGTTTTATTTATGATACCGGAACAATCGGATTGGTATTAAGCGAAACGCTGGTTAAAGAGCAGAACCTTAAGATTACAGGAACAACCACGATTCAAAGTCCTAATAGTGCTCAGCCGGATAACGTGAATACGGTGGTTATTCCTATTGTAAAACTGAATGATTTTGAAATCAAAAACCTGGACGGTGTTGCTGTGCCTCCACAACAAATCTTTTCACCGAATGCTTCTGGTATAATCGGCCTCAGTGCCTTTAAAGGAAATTTGGTGACGATTGACTTTAAAAGTTCAAAACTGATTGTAAAGAGAGGTGCGCTAGATATCAGCGATAAAGCCGTAATAAAAGTTGATTTATTGCACGCGCCAGAAGCCTATGTAAAAGTAAATGGTGAGGAAATGTTAGCACATTTTGATTCAGGTGGCCCAGAGGCCATTTCCTTCCCGATGGAATGGAAATCAAAATTGAAACTTAAGTCAGAACCGGTTCTATTTGCCAAGGCAAGAACACCCGGTGGCGAAGTAGAGGTGTATACAAGTCAATTGGATGGAACGATTTCATTTGGATCAATAGAATTTAAGGATCCAAACATTATGTTGGTAACAGGAGGATTTGGTGCCATCAATTTTGGAAGTCCTTTCTTTCAAAACTATACAACTACCATCGATATGGCTAATCAGTTGATGCGTTTCGATACACTTTGATTTGCGACAAACGAACAACACAACAATCAACTTAGCTATAAAGTAACAGGCTCAAATAATGAAACAATTACTTCTTTGCATAATTTACCTTTTTGCTTTTTTAGTTGCAGACGCTCAGCTTGAAAAACAACTTGATAGTTTGATGACTAGTCAATTCACTAATGGAGAGTTTAGTGGGAGCGTATTGGTAACAAAAAACAATAAAGAGATTTACAACAAGCAGTTTGGCTTCGCTGACTTAGAAACCAAAAGAGCTATTTCAAAAGACACCAAATTCAGTCTAGGTTCCATTCCTAAAATGATGACAGGCACTGTCATCCTAAAACTGGTAGAAGAGAACAAACTAAAGCTCCACGAGCCAATCAGCACCTACTTGCCAGAATGGAAAGTTCCCAATGGTGATAGCATTACGATTCATCATTTGTTAACCCACAGCTCAGGATTGGGAGATTATATGAGTGCTGATGAATTTCAACAGCTTTCCGGTAAGCAAAGTACTATTGACAACTTGATGAAAATAATTGTGGCTCAGCCTCTAAGCTTTCGTAAGCCAGGCTCAAAATTTAGGTATTCCAATAGCGGATTTGTAGTGATGGGAAAGATTATAGAGAAAATAGAAGGCAAGCCATATTTCACTGTACTAAACAACCGAATTTTCAAGCCAGCCGGAATGAAAAGCACTACTCCGCTTATCAACCTCAACAACAAAACATTTGCAAAAGGCTATGTGAAAAATGACGGTGCGTGGAAACCTGAAGTTGATATTATACCACCCTCTGCCGATGGCGGCTTATTCTCCACGACTAAAGATTTGCTTTTGTTCGACAAAGCACTGTCTGAAGGAAAGTTAATCAGCAAAACGATGCTGGAGATAATGCGCAAACCACAATTGGGAGCAGCAGGATATGCTACGATTATCACACCTGTCAATAACGGTATCGGGTACGGGCACAATGGAGGCCTACCTGGGTATTAGGCAGACTATCGTCATTATTACGTAGGCAAAGATGAGTACACAGCCATCGTATTTTCCAACCGCGATTTTAAAGCCATTCCTGTTTTAGCGGCCATTCAAAATCTGATCAGTAAATAATCATCCATCAATAAACAATCAAATTTAAAATCCTATGAAAAAAGTAGTAGTAACCCTTGCCCTCTTTAGTTTGTTCGTTGTATTTGCTGCTCAGGCGCAAGACAAAAAAACAATTATTGAAAATCGCTGCAAAGAATTGGTTCGTGTACTTAACCTTGGCGAAAAAGACCAGTGGAGAAAATTCATCCAAGAAAATTGCACCGAGGCCTGGATCAACAGAAAAATGCGTCTTCAGGTTCAGGGAGGCCCGGATGGAGCTGCCCCCGCTGCCAACAATGAAACGACAGAGTTAGAGAGCAAAGTAGGGCTTTTTCAGCGCTTTCATGATGATTTGGGAAAAGGCACCATCTCCAATATCAAAATAGATGGAGATAACGCAGATGTGCAGGTAAAAGGTGAAACCGGACTAGACTTATCATTTGCCTTGAAGTTTACACCTGCAGCGCCTCACTTAATAGATGGATTAGGGGTGCAGGCAATGATGGGTGGACCAAAGAATTAGCAGCTTGAAATCGAGAAAAGTGTAAAACGCAGCGCACAATGACTAAAATCAACTTTTGTTGACCACTGTTTTTAAGCGAACTAATGGCAAAAATAGGTTTGTGAGCTATTGGCCAACCCTTAATAATTAGTGGCACTATTTATTCTTTGACATAACTGAGGAAGAATTAAATTTTATACTATGAAATTATTTCTTGTTTGTATTGCAATTCTTATTTCAAATCGGGCAACGGCACAAGATGCGATCGATAAATACATTCTTGCTCAAATGGAAAAAGAGAAGATGGTTGGTTTATCAGTTGGCGTTATAAAGAATGGACAAATTGTAAAAGCAAAGGGCTATGGCAAAGCTAATGTCGAACTGGGTGTTGCCGCATCAGAAAATACAGTTTATAAATTGGCATCTGTCAGCAAGCAAATCATAGCGACCGCCATTATGAAAATGGTTGAAGAAAGAAAAATATCATTACAAGATCCAATTAGTAAATTTTTCAAAGATGCTCCCGGTCATTGGAATAAAATCACAGTACGTCATTTATTGAACCATACTTCCGGCCTTCAACGGGAATCTCCAGCTTTTGAAGCGATGGCGGAAAAACCCGATTCAGTTCTTATCAAAGAAGCCTATAAAGATTCTTTGGCATTTCCTACTGGCACAAAATGGCAGTATTGCAACTTGGGTTATTTCATGCTGGCGGATATTATTCGGATCAAGACCGGACAACCGTTTGCCAGTTACATGCGAGAGGAGATTTTTGTGAAGCATGGTCTTTCAAATACACAAACTACATCTGTTAAATCGATTATTCCCAACAGAGCGGATGGTTATGTCACTACGAAGGGCACTCTTTTCAATGCAGAAGACTACATTGCGCTTCGACCCAGTGGCGCGTTTGTATCCACCATCACAGATCTTCTCAAGTGGGAAAAGCTGCTTCAACAAAATAAAATTCTAACGGAAAGCAGTCTCAACCAAATGTGGAACGACAAGGTAACAACACCCGCAGTTAGCGGCAATGGTGAGGTAATTTACTATGGTTATGGATGGCGGATAGCCCGATATTTAAACAAGGACGTAGTATTTCACACAGGCGTTTTGCCGGGCTTCAGAGCCATTTTTTATAGAATACCTGCAGAAAAAACAACGATTATTATTTTAGCAAATTCGGAGCTACAAGACATTATCAAAACCGCTGAAGGGTTAGCCGAATTAAGTTTAGCCAATCTGGAGAAAGCGAAATAAGGCACAGGCAGAAGCCAATCTGCTTCGGTGGCCAATAGATAGGAATCAGAGTGCCGTTTATTTTTTTGGTAAAACTCCAATCAACGCACTGCCATGGCTTTATCTTGCTGGTGCCTCCATAGTTCTTGAAAAATGGCGCCTGAAGATTTCAACTGATCAAACGTACCTTCTTCTGCTACTCGTCCGCCTTTCAGCACATAGATATAGTCGAAGTAACTCAACAAATACAATCGGTGAAGTGTCGAGACAATGGCTTTGCCCTCACACTCTATGAAAAGTTTTTCATAAATCTGAATTTCCGTTTTCGGATCTACGCTGCTTGTCGGCTCATCCAGCAAAATAATGTCGCAACTCTTGGCTGCCAGAATTCCACGGGCCAGCGCCAGCCGCTGTTTTTGTCCGCCAGAAAGATTCACTCCCTTTTCTTGAATGTTGGATTGAAGCCCTTTGGGTAATTGCTGCACCACATCGGTAAAGTGAGCCGTTTCACAGACTTCTTTTATTTCGCTTTCGTCAAATGGCAGGCCGAGTGTAATGTTATGTTCAATGGTGTTTTCAAAGATTTCGGGTTCTTGCGGAAACAATGTAACAACACTGTGCAACGAATCCAGTGTTGCCCCCTTGATACCATCTACCTTTACCTCTACCCCACTTTCGGGTTCGTAAAGCCCCCGAAGTAAAGCCATGAGTGTACTTTTGCCACTGCCGCTCTCACCAATCAACGCCACTCGTTTTCCTTTTTCAATAGTGAGGTGAATGTTGTGAAGGCTTTGTGCTTTTTCTGCGGAGGAGTATTTTTCTTTGTGCGAAAAATTGATGTTGTCAAGTGAAATTTTATTCCACCCCTCTGGTAAATCGTTTACACCATCGGGCAGGTGATTCTTTTGATAGGCCTCTGAAATGAACCGAGCCGTTTGCACATTTGTATTGTATTGCACAATTTGTGTGTATTGAAAGGCTACATCGTGAAATACACTTGTAAACTGACTTACAAACCCAATTAATGTCACGAGGCCACCCAGCATAAAGACCTGTCCGGGTAATGTGTTTTGATACACATAGCCGACAATCGTCACACAATAGATCAGTGCCACGAGCATGTCAGCAACGAACCATTTCCATTCATTAATTTTTACAGAGCGCATGAAAGGCGAAAACACATCTTTTACTTTTTCGAGCAGGCTGTTTTCCATCCGCTTTTCCAATCGCAGCGTGATAACCGTGATGATGTTCGATAAACTATCGAATAGCGTGCTTGATACGATATGTTCTTTTTCATTGGTCTCATCTACTGATTCGATAAAGGGTTTGTCGAACTTAAAGATGACCCAAACGGTTATAATGCCCAGCACAATAGCGATTCCACCAAACAAGGGTGAGAAAAAAATAATGGCCACAAATGAAGAAACAAACTTCGCTAGTGCATAAAAATAGATGAAGCCATTTTGAAAAAAGTCCTTCAACGCTTCATATGCTTTGCGGATGCGGTTGATGGTGGCGCCACTGTGATTGTCTTGCTGCCACTTCATCGGTAAGTGCAGCGTTTGGTGGTAAAGCTCCTGGAAGTAATTCCGACTCAGATTAAACGCTAGTCTTCTTTCCATTATTCGCGCAGGGCCGTGAAGCGCCCATTCGGCCAGCTTAATTAAAAGGTAAATCCCGGCATAATAGAGTGCGTATCGCAAGTGGAGCGCATCGCCTTTTTGGAGGGCATCTACAAACCAGCCATAGAGTAGCGGGTAGAGTACAAAGGAGGTGCTCGCTAGTATGAATAGCGAATAGACAAAGATGTATTGTTTTTTTTCTTGCTTGGCATAGCGCCAGGCAGTTTTCATTAAGGAGATGTAGGGGTTCGACATTACGCAAGGAAGGGGACAAAATTAATCATTTCCCTTTATCCGACTACCCAACCAAAATCCGAAGACGAATCTGAAAATCAAGACATGACTTTATTTCAAAACCCATCGAAGAAATTTAACCCAAGCACTCCAAGGCGAGGTTTTCTTTTGCGATAAAAAGTGATTTTCCGTTTTATCAAAAGCATCTTCGATCAGCGCATCGTGTAGCCAACGGATTGCCAACGGCCAGGTTAGCAAAGCGAACCCGGAAGTATGCATGTCGATGACGTGTCTGATTTCAGTTGTGTGAATATCCAATGCGACAATGTCAAAACGATGAAAGCCATGAAAACCACGAGGCTTCGAAAATCGAAATTGAATAAATTCTCCAGATGAGTATGCTTCGACTGTGTAACGAATCGGCCCGTGCCCTCCTTTGGAACCCACCGTTAGCCCATTATCTAACTTCATAGCTGGCCATTTGTTGGTGGCAAACACCAAATCATTTTTAGAGGCCAACGTATTGAACAATTCGACTACAGCCGATTTGGGTTGATGAATGATTCGCTGGTGTACATTGATAACTTTCATAAGCGGAACTTAATAAAGTCTGTATTCTTCAGGTATTGTGGCTCCCATAAATCCATTGGTCATTCCATAAAGAATGAGTAGCATAACCAATGCCCCCAAAATCAAAATAGCTTTGGATTGCCCATTCACCGATAATCCCCATATAGCGTTTTTCATTTTACAATGATGGATAGCTGCGATATGACCGAAAAAGGAAAGAATAGCAAGACCATAGTAAGGAATAAAAAACAAGTTGACAGGAAAGGAATTTAAACCCGCAGCGCCAA
>JAJTHV010000124.1 GCA_021300095.1 Flammeovirgaceae bacterium
GGCTGCAAACCCTTTGTCTTTCATTTTTTTAATAACGGATTTCGTTTCCAGTGAGGTGATGCCATCGGGCCTTACCTGACAGCAGGCTACAACAAAGCCGGTTAACTCATCGCAAGCCAGCAATGCCTTATCCAATGTATTGGTGTAAGGCACATTCCATTTGGTGTAATGGGCTGAAATGGCATGGGCTATTTTCTCTTCACCTAATTGGCGCAATTGTTCTACAATGATGTTGGGGTGCTGATCCGGAAAAGCTTCGTAATCGGCATCGTGTAATAGGCCTGCAACAGCCCACTCTTCTTTATTCTCGCCCAGCCTTTCTGCGTATGCTTCCATGACCAATTCTACCGTGCGCATGTGGCGCAGCAGGCTTTGGCTTTTTGTCATGGAAAGAAGAATCTTCTCTGCTTCCGCGCGCGTCATTTACCGGGCTGCTTTTCGTTTCGAAACGTAAACGTTAATGAAAGCGATTACCGCAACTATTGCTAGGATTACAAGCGTAATGACCATTCGTGTATTTTTGAGCTGCAAGGCCGTCATTTCCTCCTGGCTCTTCAAACGCTCTACCTCTTTTTCTTTTTCCTGAAGGTCAAGTGCCATTTCCATCTGAGCGATTTTACGATTGCTCTCTTCACGATTGATTTTTTCTTTGGCTTGATCGTATAAAACGAAGGTTTCATACGCTTCCCGCATCTTGCCCTGTTTGGAATAATTGAAAGCCAGACTTTTTAAGATGGCCGGTTCGTAAACATAAGCTTGCAGTTGCTTGCTCAGTTTGGCGGCACTGTCCAGATAATGTTCGGCTTTGTTGCTCTGACCTTGGCGCGCATATACTTCGCCCATGTTCACCATGATGTTTAGCACCGTCATCTGATTGTTTTCTTTCTTTGCCAATGCAATTGCACGTTCATAGTATTCGATGGCTTGCTTATAGTTGCCCTGTTTGTAATACAAATTACCAATGTTGTTGAGTGGATCGGAATAAAGTTTCCCCATCTTCTCACTTAGTTGCGATGACTGGGTGAAATACTTCAATGCTTGCTCGTATAGCTGGAGTTCGCTGTGCAAACTTCCCAAGTTATTCATAGCGACAATCAACTTGGGCTGATCTTTTAGTTCCATGAAATGTTTGTGGGACTCTTCAAAATACTTCATCGCTTGACCATAATCTTTTTTCATCGAGTAGATTGTCGCAATGTTGCTTTTGATGGTAGCAATGCCGTCCTGATTTTTGAGGTTATCATAAATGCGCATAGCAATCAGATAATACTCCAATGATTTATCAAGCGCACCCTGACCCCGGTAAGCCACACCTAAATTGTTGTAAGAGGCGGCCATGCCTTTTTTGTCTTCAATTTCTGTTGCCAGTGTTAAGGCCTCCCGCGTGTAGCCGATGGCCTTCACGGGGTCGGAGTTTATATACACCCGAAAGAGCTCATTGAGTGTCTTTACTTTTAAGTCGCCTTTGGCAGTTTTCAACGCATTCTCCAAACTGTCAGCTGGATTAGCGAAAGCGCCAAAAGATAGAAGCAAGAATAGAAAGAAGGGGTGTTTTGTCATAAGTGGTTACTTATGGCCGTAAAATTAAGACATTATCGGCTAATAATAGAATCTTATACAAACGGGTTTTTGAGACTGAAATAATGGCTTATCTTGATTCAAAATTCAACTTTGTATGAAGTTTATTGCTACAATCCATTTATTCGTTTTGGTAAGCTTTGAGATGGCTTTCGCGCAAAACAAAGAAGAACTTTCAGTACGTCAGCCGATTGATCGCCTTTTTGCAGGCATGAGTGCAGGCGATAGCTCCATGGTGCACAGCGCTTTTGCTAAACAAGTAACCATGGCCACCATTGGGAAAGACAAAACCGGTCAACCGTTCATCCGAAATGAATCTGGTATTGCCGATTTCTTGAAAGCGGTGGGCTCTCCACACCCTGAACCTTTGAATGAGCCGATTTGGGATGTGAAAATCGCAATTGATGGAAATTTTGCGCAGGTCTGGGCGAGCTACGCGTTTTACATTGGCAAGAAATTCAGCCATTGTGGTGTAGACGCTTTTCACTTGTATAAACAACCCGATGGCCAATGGAAGATTTTCCATTTGGCAGACACCCGACAGAAGGAGGGATGCTCCATTCCTCAAGAGGTGAGCGATCGGTTTAAGTAATTTTTTGGCTTAAATTAAAGATATATTCTTATGAAACGACTTTTCGTTTTGATCATCTTCATCTCAGCAGCTTCTGCTTGCTTTTCGCAAAATGCAATCACCACGTTTATCCTGGTTCGCCATGCCGAAAAGATGGTAGATGGTTCAAAAGATCCGGAATTGTCTGAAGCCGGAAAGAAGAGAGCCGAAGCATTGGCGGTGTTATTGGCGCAGACAAAATTAGATGCCATCTATTCTACGAAGTTCAAGCGCACCGAAATGACAGCAAGCCCTTTGGCCAAAGCACTTTCGCTGCCCATCCAAAACTACGATGGCGCCAAAATGGAAGAGATCGATGCCATGCTTCAGAAACATGCGGGCGGCACGGTGTTGGTGGTAGGGCATTCTAATACTACTCCGGCCATTGTCAATCATCTGACGGGAAAAACAGAGTATAAAAACTTTGATGATAGTGATTACGGAAACTTGGTTATCGTTTCGGTGA